>CBDVER010000160.1:0-4701 GCA_965373055.1 uncultured Thermoplasmata archaeon | reverse complement strand
GCTCAACGGGGAGGAGGCTCTGAAGGTTTACAAGGACCTGGATGTCAAACCGGACATCGTCATTCTCGATCACAGGATGCCAAAAGGGGACGGGCTCTTCGTCATGGGTGAGATACTCTCCCTTGACCCCGAGGCGAATATCATATTCGCCTCCGCAGACACATCCGTGAGAGAGAAGGCGCTGAGGATCGGGGCATTGAGCTTTCTGGAGAAACCTTTCAGCATCGAGGATCTGATCCAGGTTTTGAACAAAAGAGCCTGAACCCTACCCGATACGGTTATCTATGACCATCACCTGTGGTGTCCGTGGTCGGGAGAAGGTGGGCGATCGACGGCGGTCACCGCTGAGGAAAGTCCTCCCTCCTCGGGACAATGGGATCCAGATATCTGGATGTGCGAGAGCGCAGGCAATGGAGCAGAAACGACACCGCCATGCCATCTGTATGATGGGCTTGACCCTGACTTCGGCGTGGATTGGATGAAACGGCCAACCTCCCATGGAGCAAGCTCAAATGTCCGAATTGACCCGTCCCGGGATCGGAAGGTAGAGCGCTTAGGTAAATGTCGCCAACCCCGGCAAGGCAACGAACCAGGGCTAACAGAAGGAGGCTTACTACCTTGACCCGACCATATAATTCCGGTGCATTTATTGAGAACGAACAGTTTAATTATAAGCTGCCTTTATCATCATAAACCCTCCACCGAGACGATAATATCACCATTTCCGGTGTGGAGGATCACGAAGATCAAGGGGTGGCTCACATAACCGAGAAAGAGATCAATAAAAGGGACATCGAGATGGAACTGGCTTCCCTTGAGTTCATTAGATCCCGGATGGAAAGCATTCGAGGACAGATAATGCACCTTCAAGGTGTTGTTCTGGACTATGATGGTGCCCTACAGGTCCTGAGAGAGCTGGAAAAGGGGTCTGAAAGGGAGATGATGATCCCGATCGGGGGAATGATCTTTCTCAAGGCCAAGTTGAAAAATGGTGCGAAATGTATAGCAGACCAGGGTGCAGGGACATTCATGGAGGTTGAGACCAGTGATGGGATCACCAAGATCAACGATAGAATGGAGAAGATCAGGAATGCCATCTCAGACCTGGAAAAAAGCCTCTCGGAGCTCTCGGACCGAGATCGAGACCTGACCGAACGGACCCAGCGCATGTACCAGGAACAGCTCAGGACCGGCCAGGGCCCTGATCAGACCTTCTAGGGAGGATGAAGGTTATGTTCAAGTCCTTGAAGGAAAGGCTCTCCCTGTTCAAGAAGAAGGCAAAAGAGGATATCATCAAGAAGGAGAGCGAAAAAGGGGACAGGGGAAAGGATCAAAAGGGGATCACATCACAAAACATTGGCCATAAAGGCAAAGGTAAAGTGAAGAGGGAGAGCAAGTTCCTAAGGAAGGTCTTCGCAAGAAAGGAGATGAAAAAGGAGAGAGCGGATCAAGGGCCCAAGGTGAACAGGGAGGGGGAAAAGGGGATCACCCTGGACTCGGCCGTGACGGAATCGGGGCTCAAAGGTGATGGCATTCTGAAGGTCCAGGGCCCCCTCGTCGATGAGAAGGGCGGCATCTTCTCCAAGAAGATCACGGAGAAGGATCTGGACAATTCATTGTTCGAGCTGGAGTTGGCCCTGCTGGAATCCGACGTTGCTCAGCCTGTTGTGGAGAGGATCAAGAGCTTCATGATAGAGGAATTAACGGGAATAAAGGTGGGAAGGAAGACCGATATCGATGGAGTGATCGAGCAGGCCCTGAGAAGATCGATCCACAGGGTCCTCAGCGTCGAACGTATCGATTTCGACGAGTTCATAAGAAAGCATGAGAAACCCGTGGTGGTGATGTTCATCGGCGTCAACGGGACCGGCAAGACCACGGTAATAGGAAAGATAGGCCACAGGTTGAAGAAGGCGGGGGTATCCTGTGTTCTTGTCGCCGGAGACACCTTCAGGGCTGGTGCGATAGAACAGCTGTCCAAACACGGGGAGAATCTGGGATTGAAGGTGATCAAACACAAGGCGAACTCCGATCCCGCCGCCGTCGCCTACGATGCCCTGGAACACGCCCGTGCGCGGAAGAAGGATGTGATCCTTCTGGACACCGCCGGCCGGATGCAGACCAACATCAACCTCATGGATGAGATGAAAAAGATCAAGAGGGTTGCCAAGCCTGATATGATAGTCTTCGTCGGGGATTCCCTTGCGGGGAATGACGCCGTTATCCAGGCTCAGAAATTCGATGAGACCGTGGGGATCGACGGGATCATCCTGACCAAGATAGACACCGACGCCAGGGGTGGAGCCGCATTGTCCATAGCTTACACTATCGGTAAACCTATCCTTTTCTTGGGTACCGGGCAGGGATACGAGGACCTGATTCCTTTCAACTCGAATTGGATGACGGAAAGGCTCTTCGAGGGGTGAGATATGTCATCCATTGCCGACGGGCTCCTGGAATCGCTTGTGGGCCTGCCCATGTGGGGCAAGGTCATCACGGTGATCGGGATATCCATGCTTCCGTTCATCGAGCTGAGGGGGGCGCTTCCCGCCGCCATAAATATTTTTGATTTCCCCTGGCACAAGGCGATCCTACTGTCGATACTGGGCAATCTAATTCCAATCCCTTTCATCATGATCCTGTTCAAACACGTTGAGAAGTTCCTCAGGAGATGGTCCATGTTCGATCGCCTCTTCGAGTGGCTGTTCAAGAGGACCAGGGCCAAGGGCGAGAGGAAACTGCAGGTATGGGGGGATATAGGCCTCATCCTCTTCGTTGCCGTTCCGTTCCCCGTCACAGGAGCATGGACCGGGACGCTGGTGGCCTATCTGCTCAAGCTCAACAGGCTCAGATCATTCCTATGCATCTTCGTGGGTGTGGTCATTGCAGGACTTATCATGACAGTTGTAAGCTACACCCATGTCATATGGGGAGCCGTGATAATGATCGGCCTCTTCTTGACCCTGATCGCCATATGGAAGATAGAGGACCTCGTTATATCCCGAAATACATTCAGAAAGGACACACCCTAGGTGTGTTCCACCATTGCTCTCACTTTGATTTACCCCTCCCGAGTTCAAAGTTATATAAACGCTGTAATGTTGTGTTTGAATGCTGTCCAGCACCGTTCGGGATGGCATATACATAGAATGAACGGAGGAAATGAAATGGAAACCAGCGTAATAGGTGACGAGGATCTTCTGGATTACGTCATCGAAAAGGACTTCGAGGACACGGTATCGAGGATCATTCTCGTATTGTGCCAGCATTTTGAAAAAGGTATCGGGAAGGGCAAACTCTCCAGGATATTGAAGGGTAGGGACAGAGGGGCCCTCTTTTCAATGGACCCGGAGGTCTGTGAATCCTTCGGGAGGTTATATCTTCTCTCCCTGGATGAGATCATGGATTTTCTGGAATCATTGATCAGGATGGACATGTTGGAGGTGATCGAGCCGGATTTCCCCCGATTGTTGCTCACCCGATCGGGAGAGAAGGCCATCAGGTCCAGAAAACAGATAGACGCGCGTATCCCCTGGCCCCTCCCCTCAAAACAGGTGGAGTACCCCTCGGATATGGGCCTCTTCGATCTGCTTAGAGATGAGAGGAACAGAATTGCCAGGGAGGAAGGCATACCCCCTTACTGTGTAGCCACGAACAGAAGCCTGGTCAGGATCGTGAACCTTGATATCACAGATGCCGACGACCTGATGGATATCCCGGGAATGGGACGATCCAGGGTGGATAAATATGGGGCCACCCTCCTTGAAACCCTACATGGGAAGTCCACTGCCTGATCGAACCGGACCATATTACACATGAGAAAAATAGTATTAATACCATGGATATGGATATTCAATTGGCTAAATCCATCCAGTGGGACAACCGCCATATCTCATGGCCATTACCGGCAGCGGTTGTTCCACACAGGGCGCGGATGTGGGGTCTGCGCCCTATCTCATTGGTATGAAAATAAAACCTATGTCAAATTGTTATGATTTTCATAGCCCCGCACAGCAGTTATTTACTTATTGGCGATATGCTGTGCTGGGTTTCGAAGTCCCGAACCGTTGAACGATCGACGAAAGGGACTTACGAAAAAACCCGTCTGCAATTTACATCCTATGTTGAGAGCAATAGGTCATGAGGGTTTTTTAAACGCCCAGCATCAGCCTGAGCAGATCCCTGCTTCCGGGCGCGAATCCAAGGATCAATATCGTTAGCTTCACAAGGGCCATCATGTGGAGATCCCTGCGGGTTTCCCCCTTCATCACAACATCCATGAGATACAGAGCGGGGATAATGAACAGGAGCTTGAGTGGATACATCACCGCCGCTGTTCCCGTAAGATCGATCAGTATTGCGGGCAGTCTATGCTTCTCGACATAGCCGAAATGATCTATGCCCACATAGGTAGCGGATGCGTCGAGCATATGGCCGCCCAGTATCATTATGTTCACACCGCTAAATATCCCACCTATCTTTTCATACCTACCGGAGAGATACCACAAAACTGCTGTAATGATGGAAAGGGCAAACAGCATCAGGGCAAGAATTATCACCGCACCCAGGATGTTACCATCGGGAACGTAGCCAGCTACCCTGACGTAATATTGGTAGAGATCACCCTCCGTCATCCACTTGCCGTAAAAGACCGATACGAATAACACAACCTCCGACCAGAAGATCAGCAGCATCCATTCG
>CBDVER010000159.1:0-4707 GCA_965373055.1 uncultured Thermoplasmata archaeon | reverse complement strand
GATATCCGCCTCATGCAGATGGAACACGAGGCCGTGGACTCCTCCTCAACAGTTGACCCTTTTGATATGACATAAACATTGTCCTCTCTCGAACGCTTTCTGGCGAATATCACTATGGCAGCGATGATAAAGAGCATAACGGCGACGGACCCGATCAGGAGAAAAAGAAGTAAAAAGCTCCTCTCCTCCTCCGGCCCTACCGGCTCAACCACCGTAATGGTGTAGGATGTCTCGTTCACGAAATACCCGTCGTCCACCCTCAGAACGATCGTGTGAACTCCCAGGGGAAGGTCAAGCGACAGCATCGTCCCGTTCCCCGCCTCCTCTCCGTCCACGATCCACAGGATCTCACACGCCTCCCCGTCCGGGTCCAGCACGTTGGCATACAGCACCAGCTCCTCGCCCAGCTCGATCTCGCCCCCGGAGGGGGCCCCCCCGATGGACAGCTCGGGAGGCCTGCTCGCCTTCATCCGATAGCTCCCGACAAAAGCGTTCCCCACCCCATCCTCCACCCGGATGGCCACGTCCGTCCAGGTCCCCCAGGTGAGGTTCAAAAGCAGTGTGACGTTCCCCCCGTCCAGGCCTATCAGCATGGGCCCCGAGGGAGAGTCGATCCCCTTCCAATCGACGACGAACAGGGATATACCATCGATGGGGACCCCCGAGAGCTCGTCCGATGCGCGGATCACCACGGTCACCGGGTTGGAGGATACCACCTCCTCGTAGAACACCTCCACCACGGGCGGGTCCACGTCGAATATGAAGGATGCGCTCCCGGTCACGTGATTCACCGCAAGCGGGAGCCCGTCCCGCCACCTGACCTCCACATCAAGGGACGAAAGGCCCGATGCGACCGGCACCAGGAGCCGTGCGGCCCTCACCCCCTCGATGGAATCGGCATAATCAAGAATGCCAGATGATACCACCTCCAGGGACACGTCGGTGCTCCAGTTCCCCACGACATCCCCGCTGATGATCCGATAGGATACAGAGGAGAGGTTGATCCCGCAGGGGCTCTCCAGCAGAAGCGACACCTCGTCCATCTCCCCCAGCACCCCCCCTTCCGCGGACACGGACACCTCTGCCGCCCCGAGGTCCATCCGAACGACCTCCGACCATGGGCCGATGTTCCCAACGGCATCGGCCCCTCTCAACCTCCAGAATACCATGGGGTCATCGGTTTGGAACGGGTACGCTATCGACGCGGAGCCGCCCGTATCGTTGACGGTGAGCTCCTCCCTCAGAACCCAACCCCCCACCCCCGGGGTCAACCTCTGCATTAGAATGAGATCAAGGCCGCTCCCGGCATCGATCTGGTCCCAATACAGGTCCACCTCTCCACCTGGAGGATCCCCCGATGGCCCCACGTTGGAGATATGGGGGCCGGTGACGTCGACCCCGAACTCCCAGGGGCCCGCCTCCCTTATGTTTCCCGCCACATCGACCGCGATCAGGTGCCAGCTGTACCAGCCCTCCCGAAACGGGAGATCGAATGAAAAAGGGGCGGATAGGTTCCCCGGGCCGAGGACCTCCTCGAACGTCTCCAGGCCCCCCTCCACGATCAGCCTTAGCTCCGCCACCCCGCTGAGGTCATCCACCGCACCGAACCAGAACTCCGGAGCGGTGATGTTGACCCACGTCCCGTTCGCAGGGGATATCAGGGAGAGCGTCGGGGCCTCCACGTCGATCGAGAGATCAAGCCAATCGGAGCGGGCAAGGTTTCCAACCATATCCTCCAGGGAGACCCTGTACCTCCACATGCCGGGGGAGAGGGCCTCCTCGACCCCATATCTGGTCCCTTCAGGGTCGGGCAGACCTCTCGTCCGGTATAATACGGTGCCGTTCACCATGTTCTCGAACTCCAGACGAAGCTCATCTGAGGGGCCGGACCTGTTATCAAGGCAGTCGAAACCCACTGTAAATGGGGTCCGGGCCCAGCCCTCCGGAGCTACGTTCCAGAGGAGTGGAGGCGTCCCGTCGATCCGCATGTCCAGAGGGCCGAAGCTGGATGGGCCGTTCCCGGCCCTGTCGGATATCCTCACCCACACGAGCAGGTCCAGCTCCAGCTCGGGGAGTGGGACCGTGACGTTGTAGAGATCACCTAAAGCGACGATGGCACCCCCTTCCTGCCATGTACCGTTCGAGCCTCCCACCACATCCACGCGGAAAAGAAGGGTCTCCCCGTCGGGGCCGGAGATATCGTCTTTAATCGTTATCGTCCCCCGAGGGTCCGACAGGGGCACCCACTGGACCTCCGGCCCCGGGACCAGCTCGGGAGCCCTTCGGTCGAAACATATCTTCCGGGGGAGGGACCAGGATGAGTTCATCCCATCCTCCCTGCACCTCACGGCCCAGTGGAAGACGCCGTCCCCTGGATCGGTCTGAAGCTGATATTCCGGCACATCCGTCAGGTCCGAGATGACCACATCCGTGGGGTCCGGCGACGATAGAAGCCTGAACTCGTATCCCACGTCGTGTGACCAGAACTGTTCCACGCCGTCATGCCAGTGGAAGGGGATGGAGACATCCTGGACAGACTCCCCCTTTCGTGGATCAATTGGAACCGGACCAGGCAGATCCCACGTACTATTTACCGACCCGTCAACCTCCCCGCCGAGGGCTGCCGTCCCGCCTGGGCCTCCGATCGTGGACCAGTCGGCCCCCACCTCCCCATTCCCACCTTCTGTAAAGGAGTGGGGAATGGACCATCCTGCGGCCTCGTATATCCAGAGCCGTCCCCGTGCCATAAAGTAGTTGGCCGAGATATCCGCCGTCAGGTTTCCGCCACGTCCCACCTCCCGTCCTACCTCTCCAGGGCCTCCCGATACCGAGCCCGACGTGAACAGCTCCCCGCATCCAGCACCGCCGCTGAAGCCTCCGGCGCCTCCCCCTCCTCCATCGAAAACGTTGAGTGTTCCGTTCATCCCGCCACCCAATCCCCCGTCCCCTGGAACCCCGCCGTCGCCCGCTACCATCTGCAGGTCAAGGGAGTTGCTCTGCATCCAGTCCGAGCAGGTGATGCTCAGCGAACAGTTCCCGCCGGCCCCCACCCTGCCGAGGATGTCACCACCATAAGATCCGTACTTGCCCCCTCCCATGCCACCTGCATATCCCCCTCCACCGCCGCCGGCGACCGTATATGCCGTGTGCCATTCCACCGGCACGTCGGCCCTGCAGCTTCCGCCGTCCCCGGCGTCCCCCCCTTTGCCGCCCGATAGATATAGCCTGAGGCCATCGATAACGAGGGAGCCCATCTCTACGTCCACATCCGCATCCCCTCCTACGCCCACCGAGCCCCTTACCTCTCCCATCGGCGTTATGGAGCTGTTATCTATCCACGAGGTAGTGTATCCCCCTGGTGGAACGGGATAGACGAGCTTCAGATCGCCGAGATAGGGGATGCCGCCTGCATCCCCGGCGTCGCCTCCCGATCCCGGAAAAATTTCGATTAATGTTTGGACGATACGCCCATCCACATCGGGGCAATCCAGGGTCAAGGAGGAACGGCCTCCCGAGCCCACGTGGTCCGTGACGTTCCCTCCCATGGTGTACCCGCCGGATAGGTAGATAGCGTCTGAGACGAGGTCCTGTGCGTCCGGGGCATCCCCGCCGTCGCCCCCCTCGAGCGTTACATCGGACCTTATCAGATCCATGATCCCCCCATCCATGGATATCTCGAATGTTGCGTTTCCTCCGGCGAACCGGTACCCCCCCACGTCCTCTTTCAGGTAGTGGCCCGGATCCTCATCCTCCCATCCGTCGCCCGCATAGACGTACACGTGGGATCTATAACACCTGAAGACGGAGGATATATTGAGGGAGATCACAGCGTCGTCCCCCCTGTCCCTGATCAGTCCGCTTCCGTTCAATCCCCTCACGATAAGGGTCGAATTGACGATGGAGAAGGTGGAGGGCGATCCCCTGACACTGGGGCTCTCCGCCCCGTTCCCCACGACGTTGATGGTGCAGTTGTCAATATATAAGCGGCTCCCCGTTCCCAGTATGATGGAACTGTAGCTCATGTCCTGGTCGAGAAACAGCTCCTCCCCATCTCCAAGGACGAGGCTTCCCCTCGTGGGAATGGGGTCGTTCATCGTTATGTCAACACTAACCGTTCCGTCCCGATCGGCCCCTCCGAAGAGGGACACGGCGGGGACTACAAGCAACGCTGTGATCAGCAAGATGAAGGCTTTCATCGCAAACACACTCACTGATGGGAACTCAATGAGGGTAGATAAACGCTTCGGACCCGTTATGGAAGTACAAGATGCTATCTCCATTTCCTACCCTTTGAACGGGCCTCCCGTGTCTGACTCACATTTTACAATCCTATCCTGTCCAAACCGGTATATAGTTACAATGCTCTCTACCAAAGACCACGTACCTCAAGGGGGAATTAGGTTGAGAAGCAAGCAGATAGCATTACTTACGGTTCTGATATTGATGGCAAGCGTCATTGTTCTCACCGGCCAGACAGAAGGGTCCGGTTTCAGAATGGATGCGGACCTCAAGGATTCACATGCATCGTTCATCGGAGAGGATACGGATGATTGTTCCGGAATTTCGGTTTCAGGTGCGGGAGACGTGAACGGAGACGGGTATGATGACATCCTGATCGGGGCTTTTTATAACGATGACGGCGGATATCGTGCCGGTCAGACATATCTGATACTGGGAAAGGCTTCCGGATGGACCATGGATGCCGAC
>CBDVER010000158.1:0-4742 GCA_965373055.1 uncultured Thermoplasmata archaeon | reverse complement strand
GGACAGCGGGTCCGGATTGGCATCATCGTGGTTCTTCATCGAATCCTCCACATCCTCAAGGAAGGTGGACGGCTCATCAATGACGATCGACGAGGAGGGGGTTTGGGACGTCTCTTTCAACGCCCGGGACAACTCCGGAAACATTGCATCGAAGGAGCTGGGGACGTTCCGCTACGACGCATCTTTCCCGGCCATCTGGTCCCAGTTCGTGGACCCCTATCCACCAGGCATCGACGACGACATGAGGTTCAACTTCCGCATCGCCGACAACCTATCCGGCCTCGACCTCGACTCCATCCACATCTACATGTCGGACGGGTTCCGGAACTGGACCCTGGACCCGGAGAGGCTGATCATCGAGGATAGCCTGGCGGACATCCGGCTGACCCTTCCCTTTTCAGAGGTGGGTCCCGGCTGGTATCAGATCATCCTGTACCATTCCGATTTCGCAGGGAACTCGCTCAGGACCGCGCTGTTCACCGGGGAGATCGAGGAGGAACCCACCGAGCACATCCCCATCAACTTCACCATTCCCGAGGGTATTCCAGTGGGAGAGGATTGGGAGGTGGTCGTGAACCATGGGAGAGAGGTCACGCTGATGGCCAGGTATCCAAACACCACCAGGCCGTGGATATTCAAGCCGGACCGCAAGGAGGGGGAGGTCAAGACGTTCGCTTTACCGGGCCCGTACAAAGGCCCCATCCAGCTGTGGTTCCTGTATCGGGAGGAGAACTCCACGACGAACGATCTCGCCGGCAGATATCCGGAAGAGGGAGCCCTGAAGGTCATCGTCACAGGTTTTCTCGATACAGACGGGGACGGCCTGGAGGATTCCTGGGAAGAAAAATATGGATACGACCCGCTATCGAAGGACGACACCTCGATGGACAAGGACGAGGACGGCCTCACCCTCATGATGGAGATGTACAACCTCACCGATCCGGGAAAGAAGGACACCGACGGCGACGGCATGGACGACCTCTGGGAGGCGAGGTGGGGAACCCACCCGTTCAGGGACGATCCCTGGGAGGATCAGGATGACGACGGGTGGCCCAATATAAAGGAGTACGTGGAAAACACCGACCCACAGGATCCAAACGACCATCCGGAGGAGCTGCCCGCGACCCCGTGGTACTGGATCCTGCTCATCATCCTGGTACTTATGGGGATCGGCGGCTACTTCGTCCTTCAGCTCTTCAGAAAGGAGGAGCTGGAGAAGGATCTGGAACTGGAGAACGACGAGGCGCCTCCCCTGTCGGATGACGTTTCGGGGGAGAAGGCCTCCCGTTCGAAGAGGGCCAAGGGTAGGAGAAGCCCCCGTTTCCAGCCCGATGAGGATGATGAGGCTGCGGATTGGGACGATTGATCACCTTTGCCGGGGCTTTCTCGGGTAAAGTATAAGAGATAATGTTCCTTACCCGAAATAGAGCGGTGCGAAATGTCAGGACAGGACAGGGAATACATACAGATCGTCAATATCATCAAGAGGGGTCAACGATTGATACTTCAGGCCAGAAAGAGCGGAGCCGATGTATCCAGGGCCGAGGAGTACATCAACGAGTCCATATACGCCCTCAAGTCCGGGGACCGGGAGACGGCCGTGACCTATGCGAAGAACTGCATGCTCGACGTCATCCAGAAGAAGAGGGAGATGGATTTCCAGGAGCTATCAAAGGAGGGCGCCCTTGGGAAGATGACCAAGGAGGAGCTCCGGATGAAGTGCAAGGAGCTGGGCCTGAACCCGATCGGGCTGAAGGAGGAGCTTCTCGAGAGGGTTAGAAAAAAGCTAGATATAGATGTGGAGGAGCCGAAGGGATCGACCCCCGAACCCGCTCCGGGGAAACCGTCTGAACCCGCTCCGGAGAAACCCGCCGAACCGGAACCGGAAGAGGATACCTCCTGGAGCCCCGGGGCCGATGCGAGCAAGCTGATAAGTGGATTATCATACCTTGTGGAGGAGAAAAGGGCGGACAAATGTTACCGGCTGTACAAGGCCCTCAGGGAGCAGGGCAAGCCGGGCTTCGCCGTTGCCAGGACAAATCCAAAACTGCTGGAGAGGACATACGGGCTGAAGAAGGAGGATATCGTCTGGCTGACGGATAGGGAGGTCGGGTCCGCCGTGAAGAGGCTTCCCCCGTCCCTGGAGTCCATAATATACTCCATAGAGGAGTTCATAGACGAAAATAGTGAAGGCATTGTACTCCTTGACGGCATAGAGTACCTCATAGGGAACAACACGTTCAATCCGGTGATCCGGTTCCTTCGGAGGCTGGTGGACAAGGTCTCCACCACCGAGGTGATCCTGATGGTGGCCCTGACGCCCGACACCCTGGACTCAAATCAGGTCACGCTGATGGAGCGGGACCTATACCCGCTCAAATATCTATGAGCGGTATCCAACGAGGTCCAGAAAGGCCTCCTCGAGGTCGCCCCTGTCCTCTATTATCTCCGCGGTGGTGGCGATCTTCAGGATCCTGCCCTTGTGGAGAATTGCCACCCTGTCGCACAGCTCCTGGGCAAGTCCCAGGATATGCGTCGAAAGCAGGATCGTTCCCCCTTTCTCCTTGTATTTGAGGAGGTAATCCTTCACCTTTCTCTGGTAGATCGGGTCCAGTTTGATGAATGGTTCGTCCAGGAGGAGCAGGGGGGGTTTGTGGATGAAGGCACTTGTGAGCATCAGCTTCTGTCTCGTCCCCTTGGACAGGTCCTTTGCGATCTGGTCCCTCTGGTTCTCCATGTCGAAGAAGGTGAGCCACCGATCCTTCTCCCCGGCAGTTGCCCTCTTTCCCCTGACGTCCATGACGAACTCCATGAACTCATCCGGGGTCAGGAACGATGGGGGCGTCTCCGCCTCGGGGACGATCCCCGAAAGCGTCTTGATCATGTCGCTTTTGGTGCTCGGGTTCATCCCCATCACCCGCACCCTGCCCTCGTCGAGGTCCAGCGCTCCGATGAGCGACCTCATGAGAGTTGTCTTTCCAGCACCGTTTGGCCCTATCAGGCCGAAGAGCTCTCCCCGCATCACCCTGAGAGATACGTCATCAAGGGCCCTTGTTCTCCCGTAGTCCTTGGTAACGGAGCGTACGTCGATAGCGGGGCCATCGTAGGATGTTCGGCCGGTCAATTCAATATCCCCCCTAATCCTTCTTGCTGCCAAAGAGCACCACGCCCAGGGCCAGGCCGGCGGCTATCAATGCCAGGACCGCTCCGTTGATGACACTTGTGGGGATCGCCCACCCATCGCTCTTTTCACCCTGGCGCTCCTCTATGTTGATAAGCGTTGAGACCGGTGTGGTGACATGTCCGACCTGGGTATCTCCCAGGCTGTCCCACGCCCTGATCTCCACAAGGTGCGATCCGGTTTCCAGCTCCATGAGGTCGACGGAGTATATCCACTGGATCTTTCCCTGCCCGGAGATCCCCGGCATCGCCTCCCACTCCCCCCCGTTCAAGCGTATCTCCACCTTGAGCAGCTCCTCCCTGTCGTACGCCTCTCCCCAGATGGTTGCGAACTCCTCGTGGCCCCCGTAGGTGTAATTATACTGGGGGCCCCCGATATTGACAACTGGCGGTGAATCGTCCAGGTTCTCCCATCGGTAATATGCCAGGAGGAAGTCGTCCCACAGGTGTTCCCTGGCGAAATCCGTCTGCTCGTATATCTCGGCGTCATAGGTGGTGGGGAGCCTGTTTGCATCGATCAGGAGGTCCTCCTTGTTGGGGAAGTACATTGAGAGGCCGTGGACATTCGTTGTCGGGTTGTACAGGTGCTTTTCCGACTTTATCGTGATGGAATCTATCGCATCCCTCACGTCCCTGCAGAGGGAGATGAGCGGGCTGTTGGCCGGGTTCACGGCCATTAGCCTGACCTCCAGTTTCTCGGTGAAATCGTACACATCGTACATCGAGTATTTGGTGAAATCATAGGGGCCGATGTTGATCATGTCATATGATGTGCAGCTCTCCCTGGCACCCCATATATGGGGGCTGAACCTCCTGGCTCCGAAGGCCATCTCCTCGGAGAACCGGTCCAGGACAAGTGCGAGGTCGTTGAACCTGGTGAGGTCGAATACGGTCATGATGATCGCGGGTGCGTCGTCCGGGTCCCCTTCGCTGTCCGAGTAGGACTCGACATACCATTTCGCAATGGACCTTCCCAGCTCTGCACCATCCATGGTCGGGGTCCTGGTCAGGTCGAGAAGGAAATCCTCGTAGGGCCATCCATCCCCCGGCTCGTTGTAGCCGGAAGCGTCACACACCTCCACGAAATCCTTGAGCTGGTACAGTACGGCCATCTGTGCCATCAGGCAGGCGTCGAAACCCCAGAACTCCAGCTTCTCGGCCCCCCGGTGCAGGTAGATCTCCCTTGCAGCGTATCTCATCTCGGTCATATTGATCGTATCGGCCTCGTCCGATCCCGGGACCGTGTCGTCCCAGCATATCCCGTAGAAGGCCCCGCCGTGGTCCCAAAGGACGATCCCGTAGTTCTCCGCGGGGTAGTTGTCCATGGACCATTTTGCGAAATCTATCAGGACTTCCGGGTCCCCCATGTTCACCTCGCCGAGGTCCATCAGTTCAGGTGAGTTGATGATCGATGTGTCCCCATCTTTTTCGACCCTGAACCTCTTGCACCCCTTCCAATCCCCATTGGAGGTGTCGTCGTCGGACCCCTCGGTCTCCCACCGGTCCATCTGAACGATAATGTTTACCTCGTCCGTCGAGCCGACCATCTCCATCTCGTTCAT
>CBDVER010000157.1:0-4792 GCA_965373055.1 uncultured Thermoplasmata archaeon | reverse complement strand
GCCGTGACCTCTAAAAAGGATCGAACCTGAGCCAGGCAACATATCTGGGATGTGACGGTGGCCATGATCTTCTCACGCCAATAAGAAAGAGGCGAGAGGATCATATCTTCAATTTCAGTCCTTTCAAAGTGGACCTGATCTTTCTCTTCTCTGAGGAGTCTGTTCTTCTCAGATCGATGTTATGGATCTCTCCCCCCTTCTTGAAGATGTTCAACATCGGCTTTCCATCGACCTCGGGCGGAGTTGCCACTCCGAACAACCTCAACACGGTTGGTGCTATATCGATTAGCTTGAGGGCGTCGTATTTACCAGGTTTGATGTCATCATGTTTTGCAATGAATATGCCATTCTGCCGGTGGTCGCCCTCTGTTGAGTAATCGCTCCTTTCAAAGATCGATGAGTGGCCTATCCTCGTGTCAAGCCCGTAATAGACGCCGTCGATGTCGAAATAGAGCTCGGAAGCCTCATCGAGGTACTTGCCCCAGTACGTCTCCTCCCTCCTGAAAAAACGGAACCTGTCGTCCTTGAAGTGCTCGATACCCGCAGCCCTTAAACCCTCGATCAGTTCATCAAGGAGGGGGCCTGCCTCTTCCTCTGTCACTATCCCGCTCTTTTCCCTCCCCTTGAGGTTGATAAACAGCTTCCCGAAAGGCTGGTAGAATACCTTTGTGGCCCCCCAATCTATATCTTCATCCTTGAGGCGCTTCAGTGTCGAAGGAAGGTTCTTCTTGTATTTCGAAGGTAATTTGCCCGTGATCCATGCAAGTATCGGGCTTATCCCAAGCCTGTGATTTATCCGGGAGATCAGTTTGGCGAATCTCCGCTTCGGGTTTTCCTTATCGCCACCCTTCATTTTCATGTATCCTTTCCTGATCAGCCAGTCATTGATGGCGAACTGCCCCTCCAGATTCCCGAAACCGTGATCTGACATGATCATGAAATGCGCGTCCTCGCCCGCCTCCTTTTCCAGATCGCCTATTACCTCATCCACGCTCGAATAGAACTCATTGACTTTTTTCCTCAATCTCCTGGATTCCTGGGTGTCATATTTCAACCCGTCCGGGCAGATCAACTTGTACATCAGATGCCCCAGCCTGTCCGTTGAGGTGAAATCTACTGTGATCAGATCCCACTCCCTCTCCTTCATGAGGTGAAGAAGGGCGTCCTTCCTTCTCGTCATTACCATTTTGAGGTCATCTATCTTCTCCTCATTGCTGTACTTTCCATGCTCGTTCGAGGCGGCTTTCGGAGGCTGGACGTAGTACTTGCCAACTTTCGAGTTGATCCCGCTTACGAGGTCCTCCGGATATGAGATCCCCTCCTCTTTTGTGCTGATGAAATCCCCCTTGATCCAATTCTCCTCGAAATTTGACATGAAACCGCAGATCATGAAGCCGTTGATCGGATAGGGTTTGTGAACTGTGGGGATGTTTACCACGCCTACCTTGAACCCCTCCTCCGAGAGGATGTCCCAGAAATTGTCCCCTCTAAGCTCTCTCTTGAAATAGAACGGGACCTGCTTGTAGGACCCTTTCATCTTCTCCATAAAGAAGTATACGCCAAACCGGCCGGGGTTCTTCCCCGTCCCATACGTGAGCCATGCCGGGCAGGTAATGGGGGGGATCGTTGATTCGAGGTCCCCCCAGGCACCATTCTCCTTGAGCCTCTTCAGGTTGGGCATCACTCCACTGTCTATCATGTGGTCCAGGAGCTTCCAATCACCACCATCTAGCCCAAGAATGAATACCTTCGGTCCATCGCTCATCGGGTTCCCATAACAGGAGGGATATTAAACCCTTTCACTGAATGTTTAATAAATACGCAGACCTCAGATCATTGCTCAGGATGTTTCACTCCCATCTGTATCCTCATCTATTGGTGATTTGTCAGCTGATTGTGGGGCCGGTGTTGGAGGAACCGGGGGCTCCTGCTGAAGAACAGGCTGAGAGGGTTGGGGCTCAGGTGTCGGAGGGGCTGGAGGCTCCTGCTGAACAGGTTGAGGAGGTTGTGGTTCAGATGTTGGAGGAACTGGGGGCTCCTGCCGAACAGGCTGAGGAGGTTGTGGTTCAGATGCTGGAGGAACCGGGGGCCCTTGCTGAACAGGCTGAGGAGGTTGTGGTTCAGATGCTGGAGGAACCGGGAGCCCTTGTTGAACAGGCTGAGGAGGTTGGGGCACGGGTGTTGGAGGAGATGGGGGCTCCTGCTGAACAGGTTGTGTTGGCTGCGGCTCAGGTGTTGGAGGAGATGGGGGCCCTTGCTGAACAGGTTGTGTTGGCTGCGGCTCTAAAGGTTGTGTAGCTGCTGGTAATTTCTCCGCGGGTGGATACGGCATGGTCCCTGTGGCTTGAGCGCTCAAAGGATCCTGTTGGACGGGCGGAGTTGGTTGTGGTAATTGCTGTTCAATTATACCCTGTGGGAGCTGACGTGGTGGTGATTGCCAGGATTGTTGACCCTGTTGTCCAATTGGTGTTGGTGGTGGCAGCTGGTCCGTCTGTGGTATTGATGGTTGTAAAGTCTGTTGATCCGTGGTTGTGCTGCCGATCACGCCAGTTGTTATGGATATATCTGCGCTCTCCGCACCGATCCCCGGTTCCACATCAGCACCTGTATCCTCTTCCTTTGATCGATCTTTCTTACCTTTTAAAATGACAGCAAATACGATCACCGCAATAATGATCACAAGGAACACGATGATCCCGATCACAATTGCAATTATCAGGCTCAGGTTGGATTCTTCATCATCATCTTTCGGCTCATCCGATGTCTCCGTGACGACCACCGAGATCGAATCCTTCACGGTGAACTTTCCATCAGTGATGGTGACGTTGAAAATATGCACCCCAACGCTGAGGTCTGAGAGGTTCAACGTCGTTCCGGTTCTGTTGAAGGATGGGTCCAGGCTGTCCGTCCAGTAGACGGTAAGGGAATCGCCGTCCCGGTCGCTAACGATCACCTCCAGCTCAACATATCCGTTCTCATCGATCTCCGCGGAGCTGGATTTGACCTCTGTTACAGTCGGTGGTTCATTGAATATCTCATCCTCTTTGAGTTCGATGGTTACATTGAGAATGAATGGTCCTATCTCAAACTCACCATCAGATATCATCACCGATACCGATACGTTCTTGCTGTTTTGTTTTGCCCTCCACTCGGTATCGGTCCAGAGATCCTTTGTCCAACTGAGAACTATCGTGTCGTTATCGTGGTCAAGTACCATCTGGCCGTCAACATACCATGTGAAGATCAGATCTTCGGTATCAATGTCCGTAGCAGATGCAATAAACTCGAAATCCTCATCCGTATAACCTGAATCCTTGTCAGAGGTAAAAGAGACGAACTCGAGAGGATCGTTAACCGGAAGGACGCTTATGGTGACATTTGCAGAAACGGTCGCTTCACCGTCCTCGATGAGGAAGGTCACGTTCTCGTATCCGGACCAGTTGTCGGGAGGAGTGATCATAACGGTCCCGTTGGAGAGGATCTCGATATCCAGAGCGGTGTTTCCCTCAACAGAGAACACCAGTTCGTCCATATCGATATCATCCATATACCTGGAAAGGTTGAGCGAGAAGTCCTGTTCATCCTCGTTGAAGGTCACATTGGGCAGGTCATAAAGGAAGTTCGGAGCATCGTTAACCGGAAGGACGAAGATCGTTATGTTCGCCGATACAGTCGTCTCACCATCTCCGATGAAAAAAGTCACATTCTCGTAACCATTCCAGTTGTCAGGTGGAGTGATCACAACGGTCCCATTGAAGAGTACATCGACATCGAGTACACTATTTCCTTCAACGGAGAACATCAGATTGTCCAAATCTATATCATACATATACATGGATAAATTGAACGAGGAATCCTGTTCATCTTCATCGAGGGTTACATTGGGTAGTTCATACAGGAACATCGGCTCGGTGTTGAGGATTGTTATATCGGAGATGTGAAATGCAGAATAATTCAATCCGTCAAAGGCCCTCACCTGACACGAGACGACGTCATGTTTGACAGTATGCTCTGAAGGGAGAAAGGATACCTCTTCGCTGGTCAGATTATAGTCCGTTTCCTCTTCCACAAGAATATCGTTCACATACCACATGTAGTCGTACAGCAGGTCAGCAGTCTCCACGTCGGTCCCATTATACGTTAGATCAGCCCAAATATCTGTATCGGTTGACGCTTCTAATGGCATGAGAGATATCATCGGATTGACGGGGATGTTGTTCAGGACCGTGGTCATATTGGAGAACACTATAAGGTCCGACATCATGTGCCTGTCCGACACGTATACCCTGAATGAATAGGTTCCCAGTTCACTTTCCGGACCCGGGTTGAAGATGCATTCCCACTTCTGTGTGGTCTCATTGTAGGTCACCTCTGAAAGCATATCCTCCATCCATGGGCCTAATGGTTCCAGTCTGTGTTCAAGGGAGATCGTCAGATTGCCCTGTGGTTCCTCGAGGTCCCCCACATCGAAGGTCACCATGACCGGATCCGTTCTGAGTATCTCCTCGTTCATCTCGAGGGCTCCGACGTAGGGGTTTGTGTTCACAACCCAGCTGACAGATAGTGAATCCAATACGGGATCACCGGCCCCAGTGGTAGCAAGTGTTGCCTTGATCTTGATCTGATCGTACATGATGGGATCGAGGTCGATTATATCGAAGGTCAGGTCACCATTTCCGGTCAGGCCGGTGAATCCGGCTATCACAATATCCGTGTCCGCATCGAGGATATCGATCAGAACGGAATAACCAGATCCTGTTGTAAGTTTGGCCTTCATCTCGCCCCAGTACTG
>CBDVER010000156.1:0-4808 GCA_965373055.1 uncultured Thermoplasmata archaeon | reverse complement strand
CACTCCTTGTGGGCATCGGCCTCAAGATGGTCCACGAGGGTACGAAAAGGCAGAAATGGAAGGACCTTACCTGCACCGAGACGAAACCTCTCCTGCTTCTTGCCGTGGCGACGTCCATTGACGCTTTCGCCGTAGGCGTTACCCTCTCCGTTCTCGGGGAAGGCATACTGATTCCTATCCTCATTATCGGCATCATCACGTTCATCCTCTCCTATATCGGCGTCATCATCGGGAACAGGATGGGACACTTCTTTGAAAAGGGGATCGAGCTCGTCGGGGGTTTGCTCCTCATCGTGATCGGCTTCACCATCCTGATATCCCACCTTGGCATAGTTTGATATCGTCAAAATACCATCCGCATCAGGTGATCCATTGAGAGATAATATCCATCTCCTTGCAGTCGACCTTCAGGGGGACCTCACAAGTCCGAAGGGCGCGTTCTACGCCAACAGACCCTCTGTGGAGTTCATACGCCGGACCCTGATCCCCGTTCTGAGGGATAACTCCATGAAGACCCTGGAGATCGTATCCGATTACAGGGGCCCCAGAAAGGGTGACGACAGGGACATCTGCAGGCCAGGTGAGATGGGATATGAAAGTGAGATCCCTGAGGATGTCAAGGTGGAGGATGTCTGGATAAAATCGATGAACTCCCCTGTGTGGGTCAGGGAGAACGGTGGGAATCCGGACCGCCCGCCGGGAGAGCCTTACCCGGACCCCTCCGCATTCGAGGGGTGGTTGAAAAATAATGCCGCCGAACCGGAGAATACAACAATTGTACTCTACGGCCTCACGCTGGACTGCTGCGTCCTCTGCACCGCACAGGAGCTGTCGTTCAGAGGGTATGAGGTATATGTGTTGGAAGAGGGGACCGATACCAGATCGGGGGACCTGGATGAAAAGGCCTATCTCCTCTCAAATCCACCATTGCTGTTCTGGGCAAAACCGATCGGATGGGAGGAACTGAAAGACCACCTAAAGGCATCAAGATGATCTCCTTTCGCCCTCCCTGGGCATTGTCAAGTGGAACATGGACCCCTTCCCCACCTCACTCTCCACCCATATCTCCCCGCCGTGGGATTCTATGATCGTCCGGGCTATCGCCAGCCCCATGCCTATCCCGGGGAACCTCCTTGTTGAATCCTGTTCTATCTGGAAGAGCTTTTCGAATATCCTCTCGTGATATTCATCCTCTATCCCTATGCCGGTATCCTCCACGATCATCTCAACGCATCCGTTCTTGCACCATGCGGATATGGATATCACCCCTCCCTCATCCATGAACTTCACCGCGTTATCGAGGATATTCAACAGGGCCTGCTTGGTCTTCTTGAAATCGGCGAAGATGTGGATGCCATCCAGGTTGGTCTCCACCTTGACCTCTTTCCTCTTGATCTCATCCCGTAGCTCTCCTATGACTATCTGGACCAGATCCTCAAGGGATATCCTCTCCATGTTCATGTCCAGGCCTTCCCTGTAGCTCCAGGACTCCACTATCAGGTTCTCCACTATCCTGGACTGCCTTTCCATGGCTCCCTTCGCCAGCTTCAGGTACCTCTCCACCTCATCGTTCCGGTTCTCCGCCATGGCAAATTCGATGGACGTGAGGGAGATGGATACAGGGGTCTTGAGCTCGTGGCTAACGCAATCAATGATGTTCTGTTTCAGGCCATCCAGCGATCTCAGCTCGTTGTATGCTATCTCCAGCTCCCCGTGAGCCCTCACCACGGCCATGTCCATCTTGTGCTTGTATATGCCTATCTTTACCGCGGAGTTGAGCTCCTCCCTGTTGAAGGGCTTGATCAGATAGCTGTAGGGGCCTGTTGTCATGGCCTGTTCGAGCATCTCGTTGCTGGAGTATGCTGTCAGATATATTATAGGGATGCTGAACCGCTCCCTTATCACCTTTGCCGCCTCGATGCCGTTCATATCGCCCATCAACATTATGTCCATGAGGATCATATCAGGACGGTGTTCGCCCGCCTGCTCTATAGCTTCCTCGCCAGATGTGGCGGTCGCAACCACCTCATATCCCAGGTGGACCAGAGAACCCTGGATGTCCATCGATACTATCGCCTCGTCCTCTACAACCATGACCTTCTTACGATCGCTCATTTCTCCTGCCTCCGTTTGTAGTCAGGGCCCCTGAACCTTATGGTGAAAGTGGTACCTTCACCCGATCCGACCTCCACCTTACCTTTGAGCTGCATCTCCGTCAGGTTGTGTATGAGCTTCATGCCGAGCGAGTCTAGCTCCGACACATCGATCCCCTCGGGGAGCCCTATGCCGTCATCGCTGTATATCATCTCTATCTGATCATCCTTCAGGACCTTGAGGGAGAACGATATCTCACCTTTCCTGCCGTTGGGGAAGGCGTACTTCAGCGTATTGGAGATCATCTCGTTGAGGATGAGACCGCAGGGGACAAGGGTGTCCAGCCCGATGGATATCTGCTCCATGTCGGTAGTGATGGTGAGGCGGGCAGGATCAACGTCGTATGTGGCGGTCAGGTTGTTGATCAGGTCCGAGAAGTATGTATTGATGTCGATACTCCCCAGGTCCCTGGACCTGTAGAGGTTCTCGTGTATCAGCGAGATCGACCTTATCCTGTTGAGGATATCCTTGAAAACGTCCCCCTTCCCCGAAGCTTGACCCTTCCTGGACTCAAGGTTGATAAGCGAGGATATGATCTGCAGGTTGTTCTTCACCCTGTGGTGTATCTCCTTTAGCAGGACCTCCTTCTCCTCGAGGGAGCGCCTGATGGTCTCCTCTGACTCCTTCCTCTGGGATATATCCTCCAGAACCGATGCGAACGTTCCTCTCTTTGTGGAATATGCATGAACCGATAGCCACCTGCCCAGGGTATCGGAGTAATCCTCGAAGCTCTGATATCCGCCTCCGTACGCCACCTTCGCATATCTCTCTATCCAGTTCTGACGGTCGTTCCCGATCTCCGGGAAGACCTCGGTAACCCTCCTTCCCAGGAGCTCCTCCCTCTTCCTGCCCACGAGCCGCTCGTAGGCGGTGTTGACCTCCAGGAATATGTAATCGACCGGCTCACCCCGCTCATCAAGTATCATCTCATGAGTGGCGAAGCCGTCTATCATCTCCTCGAACAGGGACCGATATCTCCTCTCGCTCTCCTTCAGTTCCAGCTCCGCAGCATCCAGCTTCTTTGACACCTGAATGTGTTTCAGGATCTTCTTCACGATCTGGGGTAGTTTCCTCACGAAATCCGGCCCCTTCACCAGATAATCCAGGGCCCCCCTTTTCATCAACTTGACCGCAAGCTCCTCGTCTCCGAAGCCGGTTGTGATCATGAAGGGATTGGCCAATCCCCGCCCCTCAATGGCCTCGATTATCTCAAGTGCGGTCATGTCCGGTAGCTTGTAATCGAGAAGCATGAGGGCACCTGGTTCCCCCTCCGCTTTTTTCAACCCATCGGAACCATTGAGGAAGCCCTCGCACTCGATACCCTCTCTCCTGAGCGTCCGGCAGATCAGCTCATTGAGCATCCGGTCATCCTCGACCACGATGGTGATCGGGGGTCTCCCATTTCCATTCGACCCGTTCAACATCCGTATACCACCCCATATCTCCTGTTTCACATACAGACCAAACAGGTCAGTATGCGCCCTCCTTGAGTTCGTTGTCTATCGGCAGGGAGATGTAGAACCGACTGCCCACTCCGGGGGTGGATTCTACGCTGATCTCACCTTTATGCCTGTAGAGGATCTTCCTGACGATGGTGAGCCCAAGGCCCTCTCCGTTGGAATCCTGCGGATCGATCCTGCTGAAGAGATGGAAGATCTTCTTGAGGTGCTTATCTTCAATGCCGATCCCGTTATCCTCTATGCAGTATACGACCTGATCCGTCTCCCTTCGGCCTGTAATGTGGATCTTTCCTGGCCTGGATGGGTCGAGATATTTCAATCCGTTCTCTATGATGTTCGAGAACACCTGATCTATCTGGGTCCGGTCACCAACGCAGTTGGGCAGATGGTCCACATCCATAACCACACCCTTCTCCTTGGCCCTCGTTTCCAGGACGCGGACAACGTCCCACATCAGCTCGTTCATATCCAGTTCGACCTTCTCCATCTTCGCCCTGCCCAGCCTGGAGAGCCGGAGCAATCCCGAAAGGAGCATATCCATCTTGGAGATGGATACCTTGATGTAGCTCATCGATTGGGGCATCTCCTCCTCCATGATCACCATGATCCTCTTCCTATCGCCGCCATCGAGGTCCGATCCCTCCAGATGCTTCTTCAGATCTTCTATCGAATAATTCAGCTCATTGGTGAACCCCTGTATGTTCATCATTGGGGAACGGAGATCATGGGAAGCGGCATAGATGACCTGCTCCAGCTCCTGGTTCTTGAGCTCAACCTGTTCGAGAAGGTGCCTTCTCTCATCCTCCAGCTTCTTGCTCCGGGTGATATCATGTGCCAAGGCGACCACGCCGACCACTGACCCACAGTTGTCGATGAACGGGTAATAGAATACGTCCATAAACCGCTCCCCGTATCCGGGCCTCTCGAACCAGCCCTGGTAATTGACCTCCTCACCGGATAGGCAGCGGTCGAGATGAGGCCTGATCACATTTTCGAACACGTGATCCCCGAACACCTCCCTGACCGTTCCGCCCACCATATCCTCGGTGGGGCCGGATGCTATCTTGAAAGCATTGTTGAGGGCCCTGTATCTGTAATTGCGGTCTATGAAGGACATGCTCTCCCTGGCGGAATCGATGATGCATTTGTATATCCTGAGGGACTCCTCTTTTCTCCTCCTCTCCATCTCGTTTC
>CBDVER010000155.1:0-4815 GCA_965373055.1 uncultured Thermoplasmata archaeon | reverse complement strand
CTCGAGAACCCCGGCGTCTCCTACGTCGAACACAATGACCCGGTGATATCGGACATGGAGATGGGCACCAACGTGATCAACGCAACGCAGGTGTGGTCCACAATGGTCCAAGGCCCAGGATGGTCCAGGGACCCCATTGACGGAAAAGGGGTCACGGTGTGTGTGGTCGATACCGGGATAGACGCGGGACACCCCGACCTGGACTACGGGACCAAGACGATCAAGAACGTGTTCGATCTAGGCGGTGGAAACTGGGTCGAGATGGAGAACTCGGATACCAATTACGGACACGGGACACATGTTGCGGGCACCGTGGCCGGAAACGGCGACGCCTCCGCCGGAGCGAGGCGTGGGGTGGCGCCCGGCGCCAACCTTATCGGGATAACCCTGTCGCTGCCGGAGGAGGGGAGCTCTCCCACCGAGGATGGATACATACAGAGCCTGGAGTGGGTATATGACCATTCCCGCCCCGGGGCCAATCCGGACAACATAAGGGTGGTGACCAACTCCTGGCACTCAACCGTGGAAGAGTACGATCCCCAGGCGATGCTCGTACAGGTGATCGAGGCCCTCACCTTCAAGAACAACGTCGTCTCCACCTGGTCTGCGGGAAACGATGGTAGGGACGATCCCGAGGGGAAGGAACTGACCACATCAGGACAGGGGAACACGCCCGTTGCCATCATGGTCGCGGCGTACGAGAGGGACGGGTCTGCCGTTACCGATTTCTCCTCCAGGGGCAAGGTTGGGCTCAATCACACCTATCCGGATATCGGCGCCCCGGGGAGGAGCATCTGGTCCACCTCGGCCAGGAGAACGGTGATCTCGGGGGGAACCTGGCTCAGTGGGAACACGAATCCCTACTACCTTGCCATAAGCGGGACATCGATGTCCACACCGCATGTTGCCGGCCTGGTAGCCCTGCTCTGGCAGGCGTGCCCTTCCATGGATATCTCGCCCATGCATGAGGATTACTCCGGAGAGGACCCGGAAACGTGGTTCACCGACCCCCGCACCAGGATCCACGACGCGGAGTGGATCATCGAGGCATCTGCCAACTTCCTGCCACCGGACGCGGAGCACGGGAACGTCGCGGGAGACGCGAACTCCACTGGTTGGTGGGATAAGCCGGTGGATTACGTACAGGGATATGGCATCGTGGATGCGAGGAGGGCTGTTGGTATCGCCCTGACCCTTCAGAGGCTCAGGGACCAGTGCACCTGGAAAGAGGTCACGGTCGCCGATGCTATCCACGTATACGATGAGCAGGATGTTGTCGGCACGGAGATCGTCGGGACGGTCGGGGTCGTTACAGGATGGGCCGGCGAGTATTCCAGGTACAACGACCAGACGGGCAATCCCATGGGGCTGGTCAATCAGACAAAACTGGTCGAGGTCCCCCAGGGGGCCACACATGCAAGCGTCAGGCTGAGCTTTTCGGGCATTGACCTTACCCAGTTCGAGGCGGCCGACCTCGCCTTCACGATCGATACCGACGGGGACGGCAGGGTGGACCATCAGAGCGACCTCTCCCTCATTGGAAGCAATGACGATACCGCGGAGATGGACATCTCGGGTCCGGGCATCTGGACGTTCGATATCATCGGAAGGGGATTGAAGGTCCAGAGGCCGCTGCAGGGAACCAATTACGTTGAGCTCAGGATAGAGTACACCATGAGCGTGCAGTTCCAGGTGCCGGAGGAGGGAGAGAACCCATCCTCCGTGAGAAATGCAGTATATGCGCCCCTTATGCCGGTTGAAGGTATGGAAGGCGGCTATCAGCTTGAGATGATGAGGTACGACCTGAGGGAACTTAAGCTGGAGGAGAGGGCCGGAGAAGGGGTGGAAGATGAGGGGGGAGCCTCCTGGGCCCTGCTGTTGATCATATTGATCATCCTGGGTTTGGCCGGTGTGATATATTACAACTACAGAAAGAGGAGTACCAAATAAATTTATATCCTCTCCCACGTCTATATCCCCATGAAGAAGATAGATTGGTACGATGAGTTCGTTGACCTCGATCACAAACCCTCCCAAGATGAGCTGATCGCCCTGTTCTACTTTGAGCCCCCGGACGGCATGTCGTTCAACGAATCAGCAGGAAGGATCGCCTCCGAGAGCTCCACGGGAACCTGGACCACCCTGAGCCGGATGCCCGAGAGGATGAGGTCGCTGCAGGCCATGGCGTTCGAGATGCGGGGAAACCTGGTGAAGATCGCATATCCACTTGACCTGTGGGAGGAGGGGAACATGCCCCAGCTTATGTCGGGTATCGCGGGGAACATCTTCGGAATGAAAGGGGTGAGGAACCTCAGGTTGATAGATGTGAGCCTCCCATCATCATATATCAAACACTACAGGGGCCCCCTCCACGGAATGGATGGCATAAGGGATATGTTCAAGATATATGACCGGCCGCTAACGGGGGCTGTGCCGAAACCCAAGATCGGGTTCTCCGCATTCGAGCATGCGGAGGTGGCCTACGAGACGTGGATGGGCGGATTTGACCTGGTCAAGGACGACGAGAACCTCTCATCCCAGACCTTCAACAGGTTCGATAAGAGGGTCCAGCAGATGACCATATACAGGAACAGGGCCGAGAGGGAGACCGGGGAGAAAAAGGATGGATTGATCAACATCACGGCCGAGACGGATGAGATGAAAAGAAGGGCCGATATTCTTCACGATGCAGGCTGGAAATACCTGATGATCGACGTGGTGGTCGCAGGTTTTTCCGCGGTCCAGACCATCAGGGAACACGTCCAGGACCTGGGCATGATCATACACGCCCACAGGGCGATGCACGCCGCTTTCACAAGAAATCCACACCACGGCATCTCCATGCTGTTCCTCGCGAAACTGATGAGGCTCGCCGGCGTTAACCAGATCCATACCGGCACGGCCGTGGGAAAGTTGGTGGGAAGCAGGAAGGAGGTGAAGGCCCTTGCCGACCTGCTCAGGTCGGAGCGCCTGGATGAGAACATACCCCTGAACCTGGAGCAGGATTGGGGCCACATCAGATCCTCGTTCCCGGTCAGCTCCGGCGGCCTCCATCCCGGGCTGGTGCCCGAGGTTCTGGACATCTACGGAGAGGACCTGGTCCTTCTTGTCAGCGGCGGCATCCACGGACACCCGAAGGGAACGAGGGCCGGCGCGAAGGCCACCATGCAGGCGATCGAGGCCTGGAAGGAGGGGATCTCACTCGAGGAGAAAGCAGAAAAAGGCGTTGAGCTGTCACAGGCACTGGAGAAATGGGGACACCTCAGGCCCAGGTGAGGTGAGATATCGTCCGTTCAAACAACGCCTGGCCAAAACTTATCTACTCTTTATTCATATGATAGCTGTGGTGTTGAATTGAATCGAGATGTAATGAGGTGGGCGGGAGCCATGCTCCTTGCTCTCTGCCTCATGGTACCATCGCTGGTCTTGATCGGTGAGGCTGGGGGATCTACCTTCGAATACCCCGGATCGGAGGGGCCCATGGCGTCCATGTCAATTGGACCGATCAGGGTAAACAACAACAGCGACCTGCAGGCTCTGAAGGGGTTGAATATCACCATCGGGAACGGGACAGAAGGTGACCCCTATGTCTTCGACCAGATCGAGATATTCACTTTCAGCCAGGGGGACGCGGTATATCTGGGGAATACCACCGATCACGTTTTGATCAGGGACTGCCAATTCTACGGGGATTTCGGCATAGATATCAACGACCAACCATTTGCAAGTTCACCGTCCTGGATGAACGGGATATTCCTCAACAACACCCGGAACGTCAAGATACTTGGTACATTGTCAACTTCCTTTAGAGGGGCGGGGATCCTGATCAAGGGATCATCGGATATAGAGATCGACAACTGCACCACGGTGAACAACTGGTATTCAGGCATCCTGCTGGAGGAAAGCAGCATCGTGAGGATCCTCAATTCAACGGTGACCTACAACTACGAGACCGGGATCGAGCTCAGCGATGTTAGAGGGGTCAATGTGAAGAACTGCAATATCACCCAAAACGGCTGGTGGGGGACGAGGATAGGAGATATGAGCTCACAGGTCCTCTACTACAACAATACCGTGAACATGAACTCGGGCGGGGTACTTCTTGAGGGAAGCAGCAAGGTCACAATTGAGGGGAACAGGATCAACAACACCGTAGGTGAGGTAGGGGGGACCGGACTCTATCTGCTCAACTCCGACCACAATATTATCCTGAACAATGTGGTTGAGAACAGCGGATTCTCCGGATTACAGATAGGTGGGTCCACCCGGAACGAGATAAGGGGCAACACCATGAAGGAGAACGGACTATACGATCTGTTCGTGGAGAAGGTGATGGTGCCGGAAGAGGGCGACAACACCATACTGGAGAACATCGGATCGGGAGGCCGGCCGATACTCTACGTCAATTCCACCGTTCACCTTTCGGACCTTTTTCTTTCCGAGCTGATAGTGTGCAACGCGTCCGGATCCACATTCGATGACATCGTGGTATCCGGGTCGGACAGATACAGGAACAACGGGGTGTTCATGTGGGGCTCCTCTGACGTGAACCTGACCAA
Source organism: uncultured Thermoplasmata archaeon (assembly GCA_965373055.1). Lineage (GTDB taxonomy): Archaea > Thermoplasmatota > Penumbrarchaeia > Penumbrarchaeales > Penumbrarchaeaceae > JAGLEG01. The sequence continues at coordinate 256 of CBDVER010000155.1, read as the reverse complement.
TGTATCATCCAATTTCAATTACTACGGTTTCAGCCTGAACAAGGACTGTACAGGTACGCTGATCGAGGGGGCCAGGGCTTCGGGAAATGGCATGGCCGGAATTCATTTCAACAGGGGTTCGTCGGGAACCGTGCGTGGAAGCATCATCAACAACAGCGTGGACGGGATCATACTCTCCTCTGGCGGAAACAGGATATTTGGAAATACCAGCCAGAACTGCGAGGTGCGGGGGATATACCTCACCTCACAGGAGGTT
>CBDVER010000154.1:0-4839 GCA_965373055.1 uncultured Thermoplasmata archaeon | reverse complement strand
CCTTCATATCTGAATTGGAATTCTAATAGATGGGAGGAACATGAGCTATCATAAGATCACTCCGAGGCTTTTGACTGCAGTTTTGTCATTGATGCTGATCCCGTCTTTCGGCGTGTTGACCAGCTCTGTTGATGTAGTGCCCGATAACGACGACGATGATATTCCATACCTTACCTGGCTAAAAGCTCAGAGGGAAGCCCACGAGGAAAGTGAGGGATCCCAAATGCCCTCCAGGTCCGGTGGGGGGGCCCTCAAGTGGAAGGTAACCCTCTCCGAGGTTGAGGGATATGCACTTTCCACTCCCACGCTGGCGGATCTCAACCTGGATGGGACCCTTGAGGTCGTGATAGCTTCCTCGGGGGGCGCGGTATATGCCCTCAATCCCAACGGCACTAGATTCTGGCCCGAGCCTTATACCGGATTACAGATCGATCCCATGGATGAGGTTCCTCACACCTTCCACAACAACCAGACGCCGCCTCCCTTCTTCGCCTCCCCCGCCGTCAAGGATATCACTCTCGACGAGACGCCGGAGATAATCATGGGCGGAGCAAATGCGGTCGTATGTCTGGGATCGGACGGGGTTCCGATCTGGACCCATCAGAGTATGAACTCCACCTTTTTTGCCCCTCCCACGATCACCGATCTTGAGGGGAACTGGACCGGGAACAAGTCGGAGCTGGAGGTGATCCTCACAGCCGATCTTGACAATGATACATATTTGATCGAGGCCCTTTCTCCAAATGGGTCGATCATCTTCAGGGAGTACTATCTCCATACCTATTCCGTACAGGGGAACATTGCTGGAGCGGTCACAGCCCAGGATATGGACGGGGATTTCTGGGATGGCCCCTATCCGGTCATGCCGCCCGAGAGCCAGGAGAGGCGAACGGAGCTCCTTTTTGGGGGAAGGGGAGACGGCATGAGGACGTTGGAATTCAATGAAACAGGAGGGAGATACGAGCTCAGGGATGATGGTCCACAGGGAGGGGTTCGACATTACGGTTCCATATCGGTTGCAAACGTTACAGGGTCCCCCGAGTGCGAGGTATTCATTCCCTCTTCCGAAGGTTCAGGCGATAATTGGACATCATGGGGCGGAAAACTGCACGTTTGCGACGACGAGGGTTCGGAGCTCTGGAACTACTCAACGGGGAGCGGCGGTGCATCCATTTTCACATCTTCAGCAATTGCTGACGTTCAGATGGCATGTCTGGACCCCGAAGAGGAGCACCTCGATTATGAGGTGGTCTTCGGGGCGGACAACGGGATCATGTACGTTATGAATACGGAGTTCCATTCCGTCATCTGGACGTTCGATACCGGCGGAAGATGCCTATCATCTCCAGCCGTGTGTAAGATCAATAAAGATGATGAATTACAGATCGTCATCGGATCGGATTCAGGAAAGGTGTTCTGTCTGGATGGGGACCCGAGCGATGGAATAGATGAGGGTTTGCCATATCCGGGAGATGGAACCGGCCAGGATGTCCTCTGGGTTTACGACACCAAGACGCCAATAGGCATCTCTTCACCTGTGGTTGCCGATATCGACCTGGACGGACAGCTGGAAGTTATCATCGGTGACAGTGAAGGAACTGTTTGGTGTTTTTGTGCAGGTGGCAGATCCCTTGTCGGACAGAGGGATTGGTTCACATCGTGCGGGAACGATAACCGGACCGGCCAGCACACATTGACCAAATGGTATGGTGTAAATCTACATCCGGGAATAGGTCCGGACGGATGGCCTGAATCATTAGTTCGATCCATCAAGCCCGGCGAGACCATCGCATTCAACATTACCGTAGAGAACACTGGATATGGGATATCAGAGGATTTCAAAGACAAGATAATGGTCACTCTCGACGAGGATTCCGTACCCTATGGGTGGGCTGCCAGGCTGACCCTCCCTTCGGATCAGGGGATAGATAACCCCGATTATGTCATGCTTGCATCGGAACAGATCGCGCCTGTTAGACTAGTGGTGACCGCACCATGGGTTGCCGATTTCGGCGAGATGGTCAGGATCAATATGACCGCCGTATCAACCGGAGATCCTATGGCCCGGGACATATGTACTTGCCTTGCGGTCTGGGACGCTTTCGTGGATTTCGAACTATCCTTCCTCATGCAACCTTCCGCTGATCCTCTTGATCCCAAGATGGGTGATAAATGGAAAACGGTCGATCCGGGCAACTCTAAAAATCTGACACTCTCCATACTGAACAAAGGGTACCAAAACGACACATACGAGATATCACTTCTACCACCTCCAATCGAGGCTGGCTGGAACTGGTCGTTTGTGGAGACGGGCACTCTTCACGCAAATGTTAGCCTGTTCGCGCCCATCTATCAAGAATTCGGAGCGGTCCATAATACAACATTGACCGTGACCGTATACTGCCCTGAGCATGCCTATGCCGGCAAGATCCAGCCGGTCACCGTCATCGGTTCCTCGGCTCTAAGTAAGGGATCCGATATGAAAGAGGTGATAAGGACGGATACGGTCGATCTCAACGTGACCGAGGAAGTGGATATAGATGCGTATGCGCAAAGCGAGTCAATAGTTGTGAAACCAGGGGAGGTGGGCAATTTCAACATCTGGGTCTGGAATAACGGGAACAGCCTTAATCTGCCAGTACTCATAATATGTAATAGCTTAACGCAGGGATGGGACATCACATATGATGAAGAACCTTTTAACCTAACCGGATCGGAGGCCGCCCATATCCGGATAGATGTGAGCAGCCCCGGCCATTCAATTTCAAATCTGGAATTAATCGTGCGATTTGAATCAACGTGTGGCGCGTCCTCGACGTCGCTTCATCTTGAAGCAAGGGTTGATCCGAGTTACTTTATCAGCGCGTTCATACTGACCGAGATGCCAATGGAACTCGAACCCGGCAGCGTGGTTCTGGCCCCGATCGAGATATTGAACAATGGGCCCGAGAAAGAGGTGATCAACCTATCATCTCAAAGGAGTGGTCGGATCACGATCGAATTTCAGATGGAAGGTGAAAAGGTAGATAACATCACCATGGACCCTTGGACCTCAACATATCTGCAGATCGTGTTATCCTGTGAAACAGATGCTGCTGCGGGCCCGGTGTTCATCGATATCATCCTCTCCAGGTTGGATCGATATCATCTGTTCCTGCCCATGGATGTAGTGATCCTCAACAGGTCCCTCATCCACCTTGAGATGTATACCGGGGAGGAGAGCATTGATATTAATTCAGGGCCCGGGGAGGAGCACACGTTCTTAACATGCGTCCAGAACAGTGGGAACAGGCCCGAGGTGGTGACCATGTGGATGGGCGGGATGGTCACCGAGAACTGGAGCCTTGTCACGATGCCCAATGGTTGGTACGGGGGTTTCTACGGGATATCAAGAAGTGCATACGGGGGCCTGAACGGATCGGCCATTCGAACAGACAGGGTGATCGAGGTCTCCGATCTTGATGATGGTTGGTTTGGATTGAACGACAACGCGAATACTAGCGGAACACTTGCTGGTTATGTGGATCATTTCACCATCCTGATCGATCCCGGAGATACCCTCTGGATCGGTGTTGCTCTGATGCAGCATGACATTCGTATCCTTTCCAGGTCCATAACCGATTTCCAGATCTGGGCGTATGTCGATGGAGCCCTCCATCGTGAGGTCCTTGAAGCGAGCGTGTACATGTTCTATCCCGATCTGGAGGTGAAGGACGAGTTCAGGATAACGTCCCCGTTGGGCCTTGAGATAGAGAAAGCGGTATCGGGGGAGGAGTTCAACCTGATCTTCGAGGTATTCAATATGGGGAACTGGGTGAGCCCGCAAACCACCGTCAAGGTGTCGGTCGATGGCAGGCTGTTTGGATTCCTGGAGCTGGAAAGCCTCAACCCCGGCGATAGTGTGGAACTATCCTTCTACCTGGAGCTGGATGGTGGAGGGCACCTTGTGCAGGTTGAGATAGACCCCGAGAACAACGTGTTGGAGAGCGTTGACCAGTTCAAGGCCGGAGAGGTGAACGAGAGCATCAATCGGGCTGTTTTCGATCTGGTCGTTTACGATCCTGATCATCAGGCCGCGGACAGGACCGATCTGGTGTTTATCGCAACCATTCTGCTGGTGTTGGTCATTATTGTATCCCTGGTTTCGATCCATAAGATATTCTCCCGTAAGAGGGATCGGAGGGAGCTGCCTCGGGAAGTCGTGGTAGATAAACATGACATACTGGGAGACCCCGGTTTCAAAGGTCGTGAAGAATAGTACTCAGTTTTCGCCTCTCCTTCTGGCTATGAACCATACAACCGTGACAACCTGCAGGGGGCCCAATAATATTGTATCGTTTTCATTCATGAAATCTACAGATGGGATTTTTTACTCTTGGAATTTGGATTAGGTAGTTTTAATATTAATTGTCAAGAATCTGTACGAAAATTAATATATATCTGTTGGGAGCAATTGATTGTTAGCAAAAAGTAATGTCCAATATAAAGGAGAGAAACATGAGCTATCATATATTTACTCTTAGGCTTCTGGCAGTAGCTCTGTCATTGATGCTGATCCCGCCTTTTGGCATGTTGATCAGCTCAGCTGAAGTTGTTTCCCTAGACGACGATGATATTCTATACCTTACCTGGCTAGAAGCTCAGAGGGATGATCTCAATGAGAGTGAAGTGTCCCTATTACCCACCAGATCAGGTGGGGGTTCCCTCAAGTGGAAGATCACCCTCGAGGAGGTTGAGGGCTTCGCGCTATCCACCCCCACATTGGCCGATCTAAATATGGATGGGACCCTTGAGGTAGTGATAGCTTCTGAGTGGAATGCGATATACGCCCTCAACCCC
>CBDVER010000153.1:0-4856 GCA_965373055.1 uncultured Thermoplasmata archaeon | reverse complement strand
GGGATGGCGTCGATCAAGGTCGGGGGTGACCATCACTTCGAATTGGAAGAGGAGCGGTTCATATATGAGGGGGGGCTATCATATCTCAATCTATCGCTTCTGGAGAGACCTCTCCCCGTCACGGTGGAGCCAACTGATGAGATAATGCCCGGCGTGGTGGATGTGGGCACCGATCTGTTGATCCACATGCCCGGCCCGGTACAGTTCACCACTCTGGATGTCTCCCTTGTATCCCTGAATGACAACGGGACGGTGGATCGGGAGGTCCTGCTCAACCAGATCACCCAGGTTGACACATCCAACACGTACAAGGTCGATCCGATCCCGCTTCTGGAGCTTGAGACATCCTATATGCTGATAATAGGGTCCGATCTCAGGTTGATGGGAGAGGGTGAGAACCTCCTCTGGAGGGATATGGAATATGGGTTCAGGACCCTTGATTATCTGAACGCATATATCAACGGTTCCATACTGCTTGAGGGGACCCCATATGAGGGGATCTTGATATCATTTGGAGATTTCGAGACACAATCTGACGATCGCGGCGCTTTCAACATGACCGTGGATATGTCCTCTCCAGAGATGATGGATACCTTGATGATCGATGGCGAACCGCTGGGTTATACGAGTTTCTCCGTTGATCTTACACTTATTGGAGAGGAGGTATATCAGGCCGGCACCATATCGCTTGTGCCGTTGGAGGGTTGGTATGGTGTGGTCCCACGGGACGGCAGGATGGATGTGGACCCAGCCACCGATGTGACTTTCACTTTTATGCATCCGATACTCCATCCCGGGGTGAACGTATCCTGGGATACGCAGATCGGCCTTTTTGTCAAGGGGGCGAGCGCTCCCGTGTCAGGATCCTACGAAATATCACAGGATAACAGGACGCTTGTGTTCTCACCGCAGTACGACCTTGTGGAAGGGAGCGCCTACGAGATAAGGGTCTCCGCCCACCTTCTCATTTTTGACGGACGTCCGCTCTGTCCGATCGGCAATATGACCGAGTTCACCGTATCATATTCCGGAATACACATAGCCGTCCTGAGCCCATTGGTATATACCGATGTGGCGATAGATCAGGACTTCAGGCTCTCATTTGGCGTGGGTGTGAACGAGACCATGATCGAGGAGGAGCTCTCCATTGACCCCGAGCCAACGATCGTGGAATACTCCTGGCTGTCCACCTCCGAGGTCATCATCAAGATGCTCCTTATACCGCAGACGGATTACACCATGGTCCTGGTCCCGGGCACCTACGGGTCATCGGGAGAGGCTCTCTCATTGAACTTCGTTCTCGAGTTCTCCACCGGCATAGGTTATGTACGGTCCCATGAGCTATCAGAGGTCCTATTGGTCCCATCACCGGATCAGGGCTGGACCGCAGGAAAGACCGTGGTTCTGAGCGGGTCCGCTGAAGGGTCGGTGGGATATCAGGTAACGCTCGTTCTGATGGAGGGTGTGACCATCATCTCCGAGGGTACCACCACCGTAATGGCAGACGGATCATGGAGCATCTCCCTAACTCTTCTCTCGGACCTTGAGGGGCTCTATACCCTGAACCTCTCGATCCTTATCCCCGGCGGCGCTGTGGCCTATTCCGAGGAGAGATCGGTGGAGATATCTCAGCCTGCCAGCAGCTCGGGAGGGGATGAGGGCATCTCGATAATAGCGATCATTGCCATCATCGTGATCGTGGTGGTGGTGGTCCTGATCGTGGTCGCCCTCTTGGTAATGAGAAGGCAGAAGGAGGAGCTGGACGCCGAAGGGATCAAATATGATGAGGTCGACGCGGAGTGGTCCGAAAAGGAGGAATGAGACGCGGGTGGAAACACCCTCTATCATCAACATTTAAATCATAAATGGACATTAACCCACATCAGCAGCATCCCACTTTTATACGGGTGTCTTCCGGTGGTCCCATGAACGGTAACGACAGGGTTGTAGTTATAAGCGGCGTGGTAGTGTTATTGTTGATGCTGACCACCGCAATGATCTTCCGCGGCGATGTGGCTGCTGAGGTCCAGCAGCAGGATGACAATGCGGACCTTTCCTGGATGTCCGATCTGCCGCTGGAGTCGGCGACGGATACGCAGGAGGGAAAACTGATCGAGGGATCGAGCACCAAGTTTACCATCCCCGGAAGCGAGAGGGCCATCAAGGAGGTCCGGGCCACGCTTACATGGGCTGACGAACCCGATATCAGGAGGGCGAGATTGTACGAGAACCAGCCCGACAGTTTCACACTTGCCGTTACCTCCATGGACGGGAACATCACAGAGACCATTACCGGGGCCAACTCCGCCGATGGGAAAGGGAGCCTGTTGGTCCAGGTATCCTTGACGGATGAGGAGATCGACCAGTTCAAGGATTCCGGCGAGTGGTCCGTTATCGTTACCCTGGACTCGGCACAGAATTACGAGCCGAGGTTGGGGCCTGGCCTGATCGTTCTAACGGATAATGGGAACGATTTTAGCCTCACCATGGAATATGATTATTACGACCTTTCTTCGGATGGAGAGGAGTGATCCCATGGGTGACGAGTTCGAGCCGTACATATCGCCCGGTAAGGACATCGCCGAATTCTCCATAAAAGCGATACTTGTGGGGATCATGATCACCATTGTAATGGGAGCTGCGAACGCCTATCTGGGGCTTTACGTGGGCATGACGGTTTCCGCGACCATACCGTCAATGGTTTTTGCCCTGGCCATTCTGAAACCGTTCAAGGGCACGATCCTCGAGATCAACATGGCAAAGAACATAGGAGTGGCCGGGGAGGCATTGGCGGCCGGGATAATCTTCACGTTCCCCGCGCTGATAATTATCAATCGTGAATATCCCGGTGCTGGCTGGGACCAGTTGTTCACTTTCGAGAGGATGCTTATAATTATTCTGGTATCCCTTGTGGGGGGATTGCTTGGTATCCTTTTCACGATCCCACTTCGGAAGGTCTTCATAGACGATCTTGACCTGCCGTATCCGGAAGGTGTGGCGGCGGCCGAGGTGCTCAAGACCATGGAGAAGGGAGGCCGGGGGATCTATTACATCCTCCTTGCAGCAGGCATAGGAGGGGGCATGAAGTTCGCCTCGTCATCCGGCCTATCTCTATGGAAGGAGGAGATAAGCGGGGTCATAGGCAGCGGGAGGGCGAGGTTGTTCGCCGGCGTGAATATCTCTCCAGCCCTTCTCGGTGTTGGATATATCATCGGCCCCAGGATCGCCCTTATCGTGTTTACGGGGGGTATCCTCGGATGGGTTATTGGGATCCCGGTGTACGGATTCTTCTTCGGTTGGCCTGTGGTCGAGGATCCCGATCTCCCTGCAAAGATCGCCTCTGTCATGGAGATCTGGGACACCCAGACGAAATGGATAGGCATAGGTGCGGTCCTTACAGGAGGCATCTACACCCTGTGGTCCATGAGGAAACCGCTGATCCAGTCGATCAAGGAGACCGTCCGGGGAAAGAAGGGGGGTGATGGAGGCCCGGAGATAATAAGGACCGAGAGGGATTTCCACGTCTCACCTGTCTATCTGGTCGTGATATTCATCGCAGTTGCAGGGCTCTATCTTTTCATAACCAAGTCGGTGGTGATATCGCCTATCCTCGCCGTTCTGATGTTCATCGCAACGTTCCTGTTCACGGCTGTTGCGGGGTATCTGGCCGGCATTGTGGGGTCATCGAACAATCCCATATCATCCGTGACGATATTGACACTCATGGTCGTAGCATTCGTTCTACTTGGAATGAATGCGGTAGGCATATCCACCATGAGCATCGAGATGGGGATGACCGCGACCATACTGGTTGCTGCCGTTGTCTGCTGCAGTGCGGCCATTGCGGGAGATTCGATGCAGGAGCTGAAGACCGCACAGATCCTGGGTGCAACGCCTATCAGGATACAGTGGGGCAGGTTCATAGGGGTGGCAGTGGGGGCAATAGTGATCCCCTTTATCGTCGGCCTGCTCGCGTCTGCCTTTGTGATCGGGAAGCCCAGCGGGTTACCAGCTCCGCAAGCTGTTATCATGGGTTCCACCGTCGTGGCGATATTCACCGGCGAGTTCAACTACATCATGTTCGGGATAGGGATGGTCCTTGCTGCGGGCCTCATCTTCACGAAACTCCCCGTGATGGCGGTTGCGATCGGGATATATCTCCCGTTTACCCTCACGACGCCCATATTCCTCGGAGGAATGCTCTGTTGGGTCTCCGAGAGGTTCGTGGTGATGAAGACCAGGATGTATGATACGGTAGGTTTGGCCAGGGAGCAGGTGGAGGCGAAGATAAAGGATGCCAAGGATAGGACCTTCAACGTAGGGCTGCTGTTCGCTGCCGGGCTTGTGGCAGGTGAGGCGATCACAGGTGTGATAGTGGCTGCAATTATAATCAGCCCATTGGACATCAGATTGATCTCCAACCCCTCGGCAATTCCAGGCATCTTCGGCCTGGTCTACCTCATGTTGCTGATAATCTATATCGTGATCAGGGATGACATCGCACATCTCAAGACACCTCAGATACTGGGTATCTTCTCGAAGGTGTTCAAAAGGTGATCCAGGGAGGATATATATGGTGAGGAAGAAGAGGCGGATAACCTCGGATATCTCTCCTTCAGGCGAAAGTGAGGGGGCCGGATCGGTAAAAAAACCTTTCTGGAGAAAGAGCGACGCCGAGCTCATCAAGGACCGGATCGGAGATGTCAGGTCATATCTGGATGATAGGAAGATAAAGGTCGATGAGGAGGATAGGGATGAGGCTCTGAGGTCGGCCGCAGGGATCGATCCCAACGTGGTCAACTTCCTGGATATGATTCCCGTGCGGAGAAAGGGATTGGAAAGGGATGGGGAGTTCC
>CBDVER010000152.1:0-4860 GCA_965373055.1 uncultured Thermoplasmata archaeon | reverse complement strand
CCCCGATGAATATCTTGCGCCTGTCTGCCATAGGGGGGTAAATCGGTTGCCCATATATGAATTATGAGGGGGATTATCTCATATGGCCTTGAGATAACCCAGAACGGGCTCGTATATCATACCCTTGTCCAGCAGATTGGAGACCACCTCCTCGATGATATCCCTGGATAACCGTTTCTTCTCAACGTACTTGATCACATCATCCCATCTTGCACCCTGGCCTCCATCAAGCTCACCGATCATCGATAGGACCTTCTCCTCGTACTCCTCATGCTGATCCTCCGGGTTCTCCTCATCGTCGGGTTGGACCGGCCTGTTCTCCATCGCTTTCATAAAGAAGGTGGGATCAACGGATAGAAGGGCCTTCTTGATCAATGTGGATGAAAGTGGATCCAGCTCCTCACCACCCCGGGGCTCCTCAACCTTGATATCTCCCATCCCTTCAAGAGGGATCGGTTGACCTCCTTCCAGCTTCCACCTCCTGAGAAGGGCATCCCTGGAGGCCATGAGGACCCAGAGGTCCCTCTCCTCCCTGGTGCAGATCGATATGGTCTCCGGGTTTATCGATAATATCTCATCCCCCTTCTTCGATCAGAAGTTCTTGACCTTTCCGATCACCGAGACAAAGGAGGGAAAGGTCATCTTTGTCAGCTTCTTCAACAGGTCGGGATGATATCTTCCCACGGTGAAGGAAAGGCCCGATGTGGAGTCCGCCATCCTCACTTTCAACAGAGGAGAATCCTCCGAACCTATGTTCTCACACTCCATCAGTACGCCGGTGACGACGACGCGGTAAACCCTTGCTCCCGTCGGTGTGATGAAATAGCTCCTTCTTGTCCCACCCTCCACCTCGACCTCATCTATGGAGGCTGAAAGGAGGTCCTTTATCAGCATTGGATGTGCTGGCTCCCTCCTCATCAGAGTACCACCCCCATGAGGGAGGATACCTCCTCCATGAGCCGATCTCTATCCCACCCCGGGATCAGCTCCTGTATGAATATCGTGAGCCCGTAATCATCCTGGACGGGATCGCCCAGCAGGGTGAACGGCTTGCCGACCAGTTTCTCCTTCAGGGCCTCCTCGACCATCTCCGGGTCCATAGTCTCCTTGACCTCGCCTGTTACCGTGTCCAGGTCCTGGCCCAGGAGAGATTCCACAGCCCACCGGTCCCCCCTCATCATTGCAGTTCCCGTACCGTCATCGAAGATCGCCCTCATCGAAAGGTCAGGTATGCCCTCCACCCTGCCGTGAACTGTACATTGACCCTTGACCGCCCTGCGGCCGCATTCGGGACATTTCAGATAGAGGCCGGAGCCTGGCCTCAGGTCGACGATCGTCCCCCGAACCTCCACCGGTCCTGATATTCCACTTTCCATAAGTGTGGAAAGCCTTGCAGGGCGGGGTTTCACAAGGTCAGCAAGCGGAGGGAGGACATCCGAAGGAAGCTCCCGGATGATACAACCCGCGTCGAAGTTCAGCCTGTTCGAGCCACGGTATGATCGGAGGTATCCGCCGATCAACCTCACACAGGTATCCCTCTCGAGCTTCATCGGCCCCCAGCAGGTGAAATCTATCCTTCCGCTCCTATCGGCCAGAACCCCATGAAGGACCTTCTTCTCCACTCCCTTGACGTTCACCTTGGAGGATCTCAGGTCCACGATCCTCCCCTGAATATCTATGTTCACCGATCCCTCCTCAAGCTCGGATATCGACGGGGGGACACCATCCTCCACTGGTGGGATCAGGCCCTCGAGGGATCCCAGAGGGGAGAGGAACGAGTACCTGTTTATCACTATCTCAAGCTTCTCCTTGTATTCCCTCACCGAGACGTTCTGAGCTATCAATGCCTCCCCCGGCTGAAAGTCAAAATCCACCCAGCAGGAGAAGGATACCGACGTTCTTGAATCACCCAACATCCCGAAGAAATATGAGCTCTCACCATCCTGCCTCAGGGCGGAATGAACGCTTATCACCCTGGCCTTAACGGAGACGCCCCTCATGCCCGGGACAAGCTCGCTAAGAAAATCCACGGAATTCGCCCGTACGGGAGGGGGCCTCCCGTAAGCAGAGTAGACGGCTCGGGCAGCCTCCTCAAGTGGGATCGAGAGATCCTTGGCCATCCGGTGTATCTCCTCCTTCATCTTCTCGTAATCCTCACCTGCTCCATCCATATGTGTCCTTTCTGTTTCCTCATCGGACACTGTCTGTTTATTATCCAGCAATATCATGCCTCGACACCTGATCTGGGTCCGTAAATATATAAGGTGGAGGAGATGGGACGGGAGTGAAAGTACCGAAATGTATACCCGGGGGCCGCATGATCTGGTGACGGCCCATCCTGCACTACCGTAACATAAGAAATTGTACTGCGATCAAGGTCGTAAATCATTATCTATATCTATGAAGAAGTGGATACGCATAAAGCCGTGGGATTCAGGTGAGCGTCATATGAAAAAGAAGGCAGCGCTGGGAAGAGGACTTGGTGCGCTCATTGGGCGCAATAACTTGGAGGACCCGAATGATGCGGCAGAGAAAAAGGCGATGTCCAAGGAGTTCTACGGTTCTCTTTTAAAAAAATATGTTCAGGGTGGGAGGAAGGATAAGACCCTGGAAGGACTGATGTCCGATGTCAGGGTCCACCTCGATATAAGCGAAGAGGAGCATCAACACCTGATCCAAACACTAGAGAAAAGGGAGAAAAATTCCCCTACAGATAAATCAGAAGAGGTTTGGAATGAGCTGCAACAGGAGATGAAGGATGAGCTCTCGCAGATGTTCAACGAATTCAGGGAGAGTGAGGAAAAAATGGGAAAGAAGAAGGATCACGACATATCATCCAAGGAGCCGATAGCCTTGCCCGAGAGGTCCATCAATATTGTCAAGGGCTCTGGAGAAGGCACGATAGAGGCACCGCCTCCCAGGGAAGAAGAACAGGCTCCACCGGAGGAACCAGCAGAAGATTGGGAAAAAGATCTTTTCGATTACGATAACAGCAAAGGGAAAAATGAGGTGGGATCCGAACCCATCCCGTTGGGAGGGAAAGCGGAGGATCTCGATCAGGTCCCGGAGGCCGAATCACTCGAAGATGCGGAATCGCTTGAGGAGGAAGAGGTCCCTGAAATGGATGCTATCCCGATGCCCCCTCCGATGCCTGAACCCGTTAAGAAGGGCATGGACATCGTCTACGACGAGGAGATCCCCCTGGAGGAGATGGAGGAAGTGGAGGAGACAACGGAGGATATACCGGAGCCCGCACCGGAACCAAGTGAAAAGATCGGAACCCTTGGGGACCTCAGGATAATGATGGACGAAGATAGGATAGAGGAGGCGCTGGCCCTATCAGAAAAACTGATGGAGGAGGATGAGTACAGCTACGAGGTACTCAACGAGAGAGGCGTCCTGCTGTATCATACCGGAGACATCAACGGGTCGATCAAATGTTACGAGAGGGCCCTCAAGCTGAATCCCGAGTCGCTTGAGGCAGTTGTCAACTACGCGACCCTGCTGGCAGGGAAAGGGGAGATCGATAGATCGCTCAGCCTCCTGTCCAAAGCCGTTGAGAAGAACCCATATTCAGAGGAGGCGTGGAACAACAAGGCAGTCGTCCTCGCCCACATCGGCCGAAACCGGGAGGCGCTTGAGTGCCTCGATCAATCCGTCAGGATCAACGATAGATCGGTAGAGACCTGGTTCAATACCGCAGTCATACTCGAGAAGCTGGAGGAGTACGGGCCGGCCTATGAATGCTATACGCGCATCCTGGACCTGGATCCGGACCACGAGACGGCCAGAAAAGGCCAGGAATACTGCAGGATGCACAAATGATCAGCCTTGATTTTACTGCAGGTCGATCAGATAATTCTCCACTTGTGATAGGCGGGCTGGTCGGGAGTGAAGCAGTAGTGGATCGATTGGAAATCTGACTTCAACTTGATCACGTCCTCCTTCACCTTGAGCGGGTCCTCCCTGCCGATCAGTACCCTCCTGAACAGCTCTGCGACCTCGGCCATATGTGATTCCCTCATTCCGATCCTCGTCAGCTCCTGCGCCCCCAGCCTGAGGCCGGATGGCCTCATGGCGGTTCCTGGATCGTCCGGTATCAGGTTCTTGTTGGTGATCATGTTGGCGGTCTCAAGGTCATCCGCACATATTGCTCCGCCGCCCTGCTCGGATACGTCAAGCACCATTGCATGGGACATGGTGAACCCGTGTTTCTCTCCCAGTACGGTGAATCCACGCTCGTGAAGGGCCAGTGCAAAAGCCCGGGCGTTCCTGATGATCTGATCTGCATACTGTTCCCCGAACTCGATGTGCTCGGCGAAGGCGATCCCCTTTGCCGACATGGTCATGAGGTGGTGGGACGAGTGCGTGCCGGGGAACACCCTCCTTCTTATGGCCTTCCACTGGTCCTCGTCCTTTGGGTTTCCCAGGATCACCCCTCCCTGTGGGCCTGGTAAGGTCTTGTGCGTTGACCCGGTAATTATGTGCGCCCCTTCCCGCAGCGGGTCCTGGAAACGCTTTCCTGCGATCAGCCCCAGGACATGTGCGCCGTCATACCATACGTGGCAGTCGATCTCCTGAAGGGTATCGCGAAGCTCCTTGAGCGGGGCAGGGAACAGGAAAACGGACCTGCCGAACAGGCAGAGCTTCGGCCTGTGTTCCAGCAGTAGCTTCCTTGTAGCGTCGACGTCGATGTTCATCAGGTCCTTGTCCCAGACGTAGGTCATCTCGTTTCCGCCCCTGAGGCCTCCCGCGCCGAACTTTGCCGAGGAGATATGGGCGCCGTCGTTCAGATGGGGGGCGAAGTACGTATCGCCTGGTTTGATAAAGGAGAAGAACGCGGAGATATTTAAGCTTCTT
>CBDVER010000151.1:0-4869 GCA_965373055.1 uncultured Thermoplasmata archaeon | reverse complement strand
TATGTGAGCCATTTATGCCTGTTTTAGCCTCCAGGAGGAAAAACAAATGGCAGAAAAGGGTTTCAATGCATTCAAGATGGCGCAGGAACAGTTTGACAGGATCGCGGAGAAGTTGGAACTGGACGGTGGAACCAGGGATCTGCTCAGGACTCCGCTCCGGGAATACCATTTCAGCATCCCCGTCAGGATGGACGACGGTACGGTAAAGGTGTTCCGGGGTTTCAGGATACAGCACAATGATGCAAGGGGGCCATGCAAGGGTGGGATCAGGTTCCACCCGCAGGAGACCGCTGACACGGTCAGGGCGCTTTCAATGTGGATGACCTGGAAGTGCTCCGTGGTCAATATACCCCTTGGCGGCGGAAAGGGAGGGGTCATCTGCGACCCGCACAACCTCTCGCTCAGGGAGCAGGAGGCGGTGTGCAGGGGATGGGTTCGTCAGATATCCAAGAACGTTGGACCCGATGTGGATGTCCCCGCACCGGATGTGATGACCAACGGCCAGCACATGCTCTGGATGCTGGATGAGTACGAGACGATATCCGGGGGGAGGTACCCCGGGTTCATAACCGGAAAACCGGTGGGGCACGGCGGCTCGCTTGGGCGCACCGAGGCAACAGGGTACGGTGTCGTATTCACCCTGAGGGAGGCTGCCAAGGAGGCGGAACTGGAGCTGTCGAGCACGACCGCCTCGGTCCAGGGGTTCGGCAATGTGGGCCAGTACGCAATTGAGCTCTACAACAAATATGGCGGCAAGGTGGTATGTGTATCCTGCTGGGATCAGGAGGACTCGAAGGCCTACTCCTTCTTCAGGGAGGATGGTGTGGACCTGAAGGAGCTGAGGGGTATCACAGATCGCTTCGGATCTATAAACAAGGTCAGGGCAAAAGAGATCGGATACGAGATCCTGCCGGGGGATGCCTGGTTGACGCAGGATGTGGACATACTCATCCCAGCCGCCTTGGAGAACGCCATCACGGGGGATAACGTGGCAGATATCGGCGAAAGGGTTAAGTTCATCGCCGAGGGGGCCAACGGCCCTACCACACCGGAGGCAGATGAGATACTGTTCAACCGGGGCATCACCGTGATCCCCGATTTCCTTGCAAATGCGGGAGGGGTGGCCTGCAGCTATTTCGAACAGGTGCAGTCGAACACCAATTACTTCTGGCCCAAGGACGAGGTTATCGGAAAGCTTGACGACAAGATGACGGAGGCGTTCTACTCGGTGATGGAGATATCAAAGAGGAGGAACATATCACTGCGTGATGCCGCCTATATGATCGCTATCTCTCGTGTTGCAGAGGCCTGCCGCCTCCGCGGGTGGGTTTGATGAAAGATACCAAGATCCAGACGAATACGCACAATGATGAGATCGAGGCTGTTATCGAGGAGACCACAGAGCAGAACGTGGCCGGACCAGGCGGGCGCAAGAGGTCACCACGGCGCCAGAGTGCAGGGTCGGCCGGCATCAGGAATATACTCATTCATTCCACCCAGTACGACTATTTCGTCCTTGAGGAGGAGGGGAGGCTGAGGTCACTTTTCAGCAGTACATACGGTAGGCTTGAGAGAGGCTACATCCCGAGGATAACCCGGGTCGAGGACCTTGATACCATCATCTCATCGATAGATGATGACGAGGTGGACCTCCTGGTCATCTTCAACATGATGGGCCCGGACGGGGTCCTGGACCTCGCGACGAGCGTGAAACGCGCCCGGCCCGACCTCCCGGTCATCTACGTGGGCAGGGACACACAGGAGCTGGAAAGGGCAGCCGCCCAGGAGATCACGAGGACGCTGGATTGGATATTCACGTGGTCGGGTGACGGGGAGATCTTCCTTCACATCACACAGTTACTTGAGGATCGGATCCATGGTGATCAGGCCATGTACGACCATGAGCCCGGGAAGATATTGATAATGGGCGGGTCCCCGCGGTTCTATACACATCTTCTCTCCCAGGCGTTCGAGGCCATCCGGGAACATATGGAGTGCATTATCCGGGAGGAGCTGTCACCTCGGCAGAGGTCAGATCGTATCCGGCATAGACCCCAGGTCGTGATCGCCCGAACCCTCGAGGAGGCAGCCCTCTTCCATCAGAGGTACAGGGACGATCTTCTCTGCGTCCTGATCGATATACGGATGGGGTCTAACGAGGGTGGTTTTCTTCCTCCATGGCCTGTTGGTGAGAACACCGTTCCGATGGTGGCCCTCTCCTCATCCCTTGGGGATGAGGTCCTTGCAAAGGAGTTGGGAGCCGCGTTCGTCCGTGAGGGGTCCCCGAATTACAACAATCACATCCGGGATCTCCTGAGGGAGATGATGGGGCCGGTAGAGTTGGTGTTTCGTGACAGGGACGGAGAGGAGCTCCACAGGGTGTGTGATATGAGGGCCCTTGAGAGGTCACTGTGGGCACTTCCCGGGGACCTGCTCCCATCCTTTACCGGGGAGATGGGGCGGTGGCTTGCATCGAGAAGTGAGTTCGAACTGGAGGACGCCTTCAGTGATGTGATCGCAAAAGAGTCTGATCCGGAGGGTCTGAGGAAGGGCCTGATAGCCGCCCTGGAGCGATACAAGGCCAGCCTTCAAAGGGGCACCATTACCAGGTATTCCAGAAAGACCTACGGCCCCCACGTCAAGTTCAGCAGGATAGGAAAGGGGGCGATGGGGGGGAAGGCCAAGGGGCTCGCCTTCATGGACAAGATAATATCCACGTATCTTTATCCCGAGATACTGCCGGATATGAACATCACGATGCCCAGGACGATCGTCCTGTGCTCCGACATATTCGATGAATTCCTGAATGAGAACGACCTCAGGGACGAGGACCTTTACAACATGCCGGATGAGAGGATCGCGGTCAGGTTCATGGAGTCCGATCTCCCCGCCATTCTCCTTGGGGACCTTCGTGCATTTGTGAGGGAGACCAAGGTTCCTATTGTGGTCAGGTCCTCCAGCCTGCTGGAGGATGCGCTTTCACATCCTTTTGCGGGAGTTTACTCCTCGCTTCTGCTATCGAACGTCTCCTGGGAGACGGACATGAGGTTCAAGGAGCTGTGCAACGCGATCAAATACGTCTATGCATCGGTCTTCTTCCAGAAGGCGAGAACCTACCTGGAAACCACACCCAGCACCTCCGAGGATGAGAAGATGGCGGTCATAGTCCAGGAGCTGGTCGGCATACAACATGGGGACCTCTTCTATCCCACCGTATCGGGCGTTGCAAAATCGTATGATTATTACCCATCTGGCTCGTGCAGTTCCAGGGACGGTGTGGCAAATGTCGCCCTGGGCCTTGGAAAAGCCGTGGTGGAGGGTGACACCTCTTTCAGGTTCTGTCCGATACATCCAAAGCGGCCCAAATACGGCACCATCAAGGAGCTGCTCAGGCAGTCCCAGACAAGGTTCTACGCCGTCGATCTAAACACCTATGTGAACCTCGTCCAGAGGGATGAGGAGAGTGGGCTTACCGCTCTTGGCCTTGAGATCGCCGAGGGACATGGGTCCCTGGAACATATAGCATCAACCTATTCGCCGGGGAACGACAGGCTCTCCCCTGGCCTGGGAGATGAGGGTTCAAGGGTCATAGATTTCGCCCCCATCCTGAAGACCGGCACACTGCCTCTGGCCAGGGCCGTCCACATGATGCTTCGACTTGGTGAGATCTCCCTGGGCACGCCTGTGGAGATAGAGTTTGCAGTGAACATATATCAGGAGGGTGGGCCAACTGCAGAGCTCTACCTGCTCCAGATCAGAAGCATGATCTCGAGGGATAACGAGGTGGAGATAGACGTTGGGGAGTACGAGGATGGGGACATATTGTGCAGGAGCGACAGCGTCCTTGGAAACATGATCGTCGATGACCTGTATGATATCGTTTACGTTGAACCGGATGCGTTCGAGATGTCCAGGAGCATCCGCGTCGCAGATCAGATACGCAAGATGAACCGATCGTTGATGGACCAGGGTCGACCTTACGTGCTAATAGGCCCCGGGCGGTGGGGGTCCACCGACCAGTGGTTGGGAATACCGGTCGCGTGGAGTGATATTGCGGGGGCCAGGATAATAGTTGAGACACCGGTGGAGGAGAGGGTCATAGACCCATCACAGGGCTCACATTTCTTCCACAACATGATCTCCGCAAATACCGGATACATGACCCTCGGCAAGGGCGAGGCGAACAGTATGGGCTGGGAGTGGTTGGGTGCTCAACCTGCGGTGGGCGAATCCGAGAACCTGAGACATATACGGCTAGGAGAACCTCTGGAGGTTCGCCTCGATGGAAAGAGAGGGGTGGGCGTCATCCTCAAGAGGTGCAGGCCCGGAAGGGATGAAGTTACACAGGAGGTGGAATGATGAGCACGGAAAAAGATTATTGCCCCTATTTATCGGACGAATGGAATGAGGAAAGATCGGGAAGTCAGATCGGTAACGGAACCGACTGGAAGCTGCAGGAGAGGGAGAAGGAGCTGAAATGTATCTATTCGATCTCGGCCGTCGTCAGGGACAAGAAAATAACCGTCAATGAGGCGATGAAGAGGATAGTGGACCTGATTCCCCCGGCATGGCGGCATTCCGAGATCACCTGTGCCCGGATACTATTCGACGGCCAGGAGGCCGTCACGGAAAACTTCAGGGAGACCATCTGGAGACAGGCCGAGGAGATAAGGTACGGCGATGAGGTCAGGGGGAACCTAGAGGTTTACTATCTTGAGGAACGGGAGTCAATGGACGAGGGTCCGTTTCTCGCCGAGGAGAGGAACCTCATAGAGACCATAGCGGAGATGGTAGAGACCTATCTGGAGAAGAGGAGTATCCGCCAGGACCTGCAGAGGAAACCACAGGTGGAGAAGGAGGATTGGGAGG
>CBDVER010000150.1:0-4873 GCA_965373055.1 uncultured Thermoplasmata archaeon | reverse complement strand
GTGGAGAAACCTCCGAGCTCTATGGATCCCCCGTCAAACTCCAGGTCGGGGGTTCCCGACAGGCCGGGTTGGTAGAACCTCATCCTCTCCTCGGACTCCTCTGTCCGCAGATCATCAATATTTTCCCCGCCGTTGAGCTCATGGAAGAAGACGGTGGTATAGGGGACGGATACATCCTCCCTCGCCTTGAGGTAGGAGTCGTGGACGGCCTTTTCCGGGCTGTCTGCATTTGCGTCAGAACCCATGCATGAAGAGCAGGAGAGCCCCGTGAAGAACTCCAGGATCGGACGGTGGATATAGCCGCTTGGAGGGGGCGCCATGTATTCCTGGGTCGGATCGATGTCCACCTCCATCTGCCCTTCAGCTCCGATGGAGATAAGTTGAAAGGCTAGTGCGGCTGCGATCAGCAGGAGTATGAACGATCTGGTTCTGGCCATATTTTTACACCGGTCCGTTAAAAGAGCAGACTATGCCTAGAGGAAATCAAGAGCATAGATGTATAATTATATTTTCGTTCATATGTTCGTCGCGTCCCATCAGATATTATCGTCCAAAACGTAGCTTAAAATAATCTTGTGCGTTTTGGACATATGGATTTCGAACATTGATTATAAGTAAAAGAGGTATGTTCGCAACTATTAAAAAGAAGTGGCTTAAGCATGAAGGTGGCCCTTTGGATATCAAGCTGTTCGACTACGACCTCCCGCGGGAGATGATCGCCCAGGAGAAGTCAGATCCCAGAGACGATTCCCGTTTGTTCCTGGTTGATGCATCATCGTCCCCGGCCCTTCATTTCCATTACAGGTTCCGCGACCTGCCGGACCTGATGGACGAGGGTGACCTTCTGGTGTTGAACAGATCAAGGGTGATCCCCGCGAGGATAGAGGTTACCAAGGAGACCGGCGGCAAAGGGGAGGTACTGCTGCTCAAGATGGCAGGCGAGGATCAATGGGAGGCGCTGGTAGGGGGCAGAAGGATAGGCATGGGAGATCATCTGGCCACCTCCGATCCATCTGTTTCGGTGGTTGTCAGGGAGCGCCTTATCGAGGGTAAATGCATGGTGGTGCTGGAGGAAGAAGGCGTGCCTCTTTCCCATGCCGGAGCTCTAAAATGGCTGAGGTCATGGGGTTTGATGCCCACGCCCCCATACATCAAAAGGCTACTGGAGGACCCCGAGGAGTATCAGACCGTCTACGGGAAGGTGGAGGGGTCCGTGGCAGCTCCGACAGCAGGCCTCCACTTCACGGACGAGCTGATGGGGAAACTCCTGAGAAAGGGCGTGATCATAAGATACGTGGTCCTCCACGTCGGGCTTGGAACCTTCTCCCCTGTCAGGGTGAATGACGTTAAGGAACATATCATGGAGGAGGAGGAATTCCTCATTCCAGCTGATACGATCGGGTCGATCCGTGAGGCGGTTGAGAGAACGAATTCGGATGGGAAGGGTAGGATATGGGCCGTGGGGACCACCGTTATGAGGACTCTTGAGACGGGATTCGACCGTGATGGCAACTGCGTCGAGGAGAGCGGTTCCAGCGGGCTCTTCATAACGCCTGGCTACGATTTTAAACTGCCATACAAGGGCTTCATCACGAATTTTCACCTCCCCAGGTCCACCCCACTCATGCTCGCCTCCGCCTTTCACGACAGGGAGGGGATCCTCGATGCGTACGAGGAGGCGAAGAAAAGAGGGTACAGGTTCTATTCGCTGGGGGATTCCATGATGATCAGGAGGAGGAGATGATGACGGGCCATTTCAGGATCGATGCTGAGGCGGAGCTTGCAAGGGCGGGAAGCCTCAGGCTTCCACGGGGAGGTGAGGTTAAAACGCCTCTGTTCATGCCCGTCGCAACGAAACTCACGGTGAAGACACTATCCTCCGGGGAACTGGCATCCACGGGAACCGAGGCGGTGATAACAAACGGTTTCCTATCCTCGCTGGAGCCCGGTTCGGATGTGATCAGATCGATGGGCGGGATGCACAGTATGATGGATTGGGGCGGGGGGATCTTCTCCGATTCGGGCGGGTTCCAGCTTATCCGAAAGGGTTTCGAGCCCAGGATAAAGGACGAGGGGGCCAGGATGAGGTCACCTTTCTCGGGAGAGCGGGTCCACATCACGCCGGAATCCGTTGTGGAGATGCACGTGAAACACGGTGTTGATGTGGGGATGGTCCTGGACCACTGCCCGCCCCATGGGGCCTCGGGAGAGGACCTGGTCATCGCTACCGGGAGGACGAGGGTATGGGCCGAACGATCCAGGGTGCGGATCGACGATGAGGGCCTGAGGGACCTGCTTCCAGTGGGAGGTGGGAAAATGCCCCTCTTTTTCGCGATAACCCAGGGGGGGATCGACCTCGGGTTGAGGGAGAGATCGACAAGGGATCTCGTTGGATTGGGATTTGACGGATACGGGATCGGGGGCCTATCGATAGGCGAGGATAAGGAAGATATGTTCAAAGCGCTGGGTGCGAGCACGTCGTTCGTCCCGAGGGAGAGCCCCAGATACTTCATGGGCGTGGGGGAACCACGGGACGTCATCAGATCGGTGGGCCTGGGGGTGGATATCTTCGATTCGGTCTTCCCCACCAGAAATGCCAGGCACAGATCCGTTTTCGTAGCTCAGGGAAGGGAGAACATCCGCTCCGGAAGGTGGAAAGGGAAAAGCGGCCCTATCATGGATGGATGCGACTGCCTGGCCTGCTCCCGTTATTCGAGAGGGTACCTCTATCACCTTTTCAAGGCGAAGGAGCCCCTGGGCCCGATGCTCGCCACGATACATAACGTAAGATACATGCAGAACCTGGTACTGGCCATCAGGGCCTCCATCCTCGAGGGGAGGTTTTCAAGCGATCTGGAACCTGTTGACCTTCTCGGGGCCGGATGATCGGCCAGTTAACACCGTTTCTAACCAACTTCACCCAAATTATGGCGATCATGTGACGATAATTAATACAGTTATCGTCGAAGATTAAAACGTCGTTGATAGAATAAAAATCGAATAGATACGGTTCGAAATCGAAAAACCTTTATATATGGTCTATTTTCATGCGATTCTCTATAGGGGCTGGGATAGAACCTGACCGCTATAGGTAAAAAAAAAAGGGAAACATGAGGTGTAATAAATGAATGAGTTAAAAGACAATATAAGGACCAGGGGAGTGGCAGTGATCGCCATTATGCTCTTGGTTGCAACCGTTATGCTTGGAATGTTCGCCTTTCCCCTCTCCTCGGCCGCTCTTGTGGATACCGAGGAGATAGTGGAGAGCGTGACATTGACCCCTGCGACGGCATATACCACTTCTACTATCAATATCCAGATAGATTATGTTCTCAACTTATCCTTCAGCGATGCTGTGGATATGGAGATGAGACACCTATCCGTAAATCTCACCGAGATGGATGTTGAGGGTGGAACGGTATGGTCCATGTATGCTTGGGACCAGAATACGGGTGGAGTGGCCGATAACCCAATTATGTGGGCATTGGACAATGCACTCGATCCGGGAATGTACAACGTGTCTGTAAAAGGTGTGTATTACAACACAACTTCCATGGACGAGTTCGTTTGGGAAGTCGTTGAGGTGCTCACCCTGGTGGATGGGACCGGAATGCTCAACACCATCGAGGCAGACCCTGAGACCGTACCTGGTACCGGATCCGTGAACGTATCCTGGACCGTTGACAGGGACGCCGCAGACATCGATGAGGTTACCCTTGGCATCTTCAACAACAACGAGATGACCTGGGCCGTCCACAACGAGATCACCTTCGGGACCGAGGTTGGCGTTGGTCAGACCGATTATTGGTATATCTTCGATATCGCCGATATGTCGGCCATGGACTACAACGTGAGCCTTTACGTCCTCGACAGCTGGGGATATTCGGAGATGGACAATGACACGATGATCACCGTGACCGAGGGCGCACCTACGAACACCTCGGACCTGATGAACCTCGAGTTCGATGAGGATGAGGCGATCACGGTCGATCTCAGCCTTCTGTTCGACGATCCCAACGGGGACGACCTGATGTACTACATCAACCTCTCCGACACCGGGTACCTGATGGTGGAGATGTATGGGGATTCCCAGATCAACATCTCCGCTGCAATGGACTGGTATGGCCCGGAGAACTTCACCGTCTGGGTAAATGACGGCAATGGAAACAACGTTTCCTTCGTACTCTACTACGAGGTCATGATGGTGGACGACGAGCTGGCACCCGCCGGCGACTTGACCGTCTCCGTCGATGAGAACGAGGGTAATGTCACCTTCGACCCTCTCCTCCTCTTCGAGGATGTGGATGGACCTGCGTTCACCGTGACCCTGGGATGGGAGTGGGCCGTAAACGAGACGAATGTCTCCTACAAGGCACCTGTCTACAACTACACGGATGAGGGCAACATGACCGTCACCATCGACAACGTTACCGGCGAGGGCTTCGCACAGCTTCTCGGCGACTTCGAAGAGGGCAGCTGGGAGTTCCCGGTGACCGCCTGGGTCGCTGATGTGCCCGTGCTTGACGCCAACGCAACTGTCGAGGTCGCTCCTGTGAACGATGTTCCGGCCCCTAACGTCGAGTCCCTGGACCTCTTCATGAACGAGGCCCAGACGTTCAACGTCTCGGCACTATTCGATGACCCTGATGGCCCGGACTTCAACGCATCCGTTGATACCAACGTAAGCGATATTCTCGTCACGTACGATTGGGAGACCTTCGTACTGTCCATCAACCCGGCAACCAACTGGACCGGAACAGTGGACCTCGAGTTCAACGTCACCGATGGAGTGGACTACGCGGTCTACATCATACCCGTCAATGTTATCCTGAGGTCTTATGTGATCTCCGGGATAGTTGCCTACGAAGAGGTC
>CBDVER010000149.1:0-4875 GCA_965373055.1 uncultured Thermoplasmata archaeon | reverse complement strand
GTCCGTCCTGGTGCGCTCCATTGTGCCGATATCGGACCACCTGTAAACGATCGCCCCTCCAAGGGGATCCCCCGTTTCAGAGTCGGTCACGGCACCCTCAATGCTTGTGATCGCACGGGTCTCCGCTGAGAGGTCGGCCCCCGAAGATATCAGGGCCAGGCCCAGCAAGATCAATGTTAATACTATCACTCCAATCTTTCTGTGCATTTCACCACCTTGGCTTACACTATAAAGTTTTGAATGGGCTTTAACCTTTTTGGGACCTTTTTCTTATGAGCCCCATTACAGGAAAGTGGGCTGCAATTCATTCAACTGCGTTCAAAGTTCAATTGCGGCCCTGGATAGTCCAATGGCAGTCCGGTTCTTGTTCGCATCGACCCACTGGAAGAAGGATTGATCGAACCGGAGCTGGTCCTTTCGCGCGATCTTGTAATAATCCATGGATTCAAAGCCCCTGCCGATGGTCGAACCGTTCATGTAATTTATCACGGTCATGGAATCTCCCTTGAAGACCACCCTTCTTACCCCGTGCTTGGCTGCCAGGGCCATTGCCTGAAGAAGGGCCTCCCACTGCGCCCTCTCCCTGTCCCCGGGATAGGATATTACACCCGATACCCGATCTATCTCATCTCCATCTCTCACAAGAACGACGCCCACGCTCATGGGGTCGCCGCTGGGGGGAGCCGTTCCGTGAAAGTAAACCTCTTGCATGTCTTCCATACTTATACCCCTCGCTCACTATTACCCATTCCAAAATATATTAACCCTTTCTTGCGTGCAATACAGGAGATCCTACCTGCGCTTCCTGGGATCTCCCTTTCCCTCCCCTCCCGATCGCCCTCTGCCTCCGCGCGTTTCCGGCCTCCCCCTACCCGGCCTTGGCCCCGCCCTCTGGGGCCTTCTACCGCCTTCTCGATGCCTTCTCTGCGGTTCCTGCCCGAGGTAGACCGGATGGCCCAGCAGCCTCATCAGGCCCCCGGGATAATCACCCAGGGGTTTCATGATCAGATATGGCCCATCGACGGGGCCCGTGATCCGTACCACCTTACCAACTGGCGTGGACCGTTTATCAACGGCTATGGAACCTATTCTTGGAGCCAACGTCCCCTTGACCACTATGGAGCCCGAGGAGGAGAAGTTCACTACCTTGCCGATCGATCTCATGAGAACACCATGTATTGGGCCCGGCTGAATACATCAAGGTGATATATGTTCCTTCCGACCGGCCGGTTTAAGCGATAACCCTAAAAAGGGGTGATATCCATCTACCTGAAAAGGATCTAACCCCCTTTGTAAAGGAGAAATGATAGATGGTAGTCGACCTCTATGAGCTTCTGGGCGTCCCCGGAGGAGCTGGCCCCCGCGAGATCAAGGGGGCCTACAGGAGAATGGCCGAAGTTTACCATCCCGACAAGCTGAACCTCCTCCCGGAATCCGCCAGGGAGGAGGGAGAGGATATCATGAGGCTTCTGAACGAGGCGAAGGACACCCTCCTCAACCCTGATCGGCGGATCCAGTACGATCTACTTTTGACCGGGGGGACAAGGACCGTCATGGTGAACGAGATGGAGGTCATCGAACCCGAGCTGGTCTCGGCCAAGGTCAAGGGAGAGGGCATCCTCTCACAGATGTCAAGGGTGCTGGGTTCAATGAGGGAGGCCTATTCGCTTGACCACGAGTTCACCGCCAAGATCGTTCAGGCGCAGGAGATCGTGGAGGCCCGGGTGCTGGAGGAGGGGGTGGGGGCCCGGGAGGCGGAGATGGACGCGGAGGGTCCGCCGGACCTCGAGATGACCCTTCGGTTCAGCATCCTTAAAAAGGGAGATCGGAAAAAGGCCAAGCCCAGAAAAAAAGGATTCAGGATAGTGGCGGTGGAGGGGAGCGACGACGGGGCGGTCGACGCGGACTGGGAGGATGACGACGGATCTGAGGATCCGTCTAACCTTCAGGATGGTGATCCTGAAGATGACAACGAGGAGACACAGGATAGGGGCGGAGTAAAGGCGAAGGTCGTCCTGGTAGAAGAGGAATAGCCCGGATCATTGAGGTGTGAATGTGGATGATGCCCTTTCCGTGATGAACATGCGCAGGGAAGTTGTTCTCGGCATATGCACGACCGATTTCTCCTATCTTCACGACATGGTGTCGCTCCTTGGAGATACCGTCGATAGGTTCCATATATTCGAGGGCGGGAGGAGGACAGGCAAGAAGCTGGACTGCCTGATGTTGGAGGAGGGGGCCGATGCCCCCATCATGAGGGGGGCTCCCCCTCCGATAGTCGAGATCCACGACGACCCCTGGGTCACCCTTGAAAGGGCCATGGCCGCCGCCCTGGGCAGGCTCTCCCCGGACCACCTCATAATTGGGATAGATCCGGGAAAACGCCCGGGCATCGCATTCCTTGCGGATGGGAAGACCATATCCACCTTCCAGGCCACGGGCCTTTCTGAGGTATACTCTATAGTTAGCAAAGGCAAAAGGGCCTATCAGGCCCGCCATGACCTGATCAGGATGGGGGACGGAGATCCGGTGAGCAGGGATGGTATCCTGAGAGAGCTCGCCCCGCTTGGGATCGCCACCGAACTGGTTGACGAGAAGTTCACGACGAAGGGGACAAAGTACAGGGATGAGAACGCCGCGATCCACATCGGCCGTACCCTTGGCCGCCCTCTCTGAGCTATATGCCCGCGTGATAATCAATCCCAAAACCAAATAAACGGTGAATCCTCATCACCTTCCCGTCAGAGGAGGCATCCAATGAGCAATAAGATCGTGGTAAGGGTCGAGCCCACGCTGAAGAACGACGTGGGATACATGAGGGCCAGGCTCTCCACGAAGACCAGGGAGAGCCTTGGCGTATCACCAGGGGACATCCTGCTTATAGTCGGGAAGAGGGAGACCGCGGCGGTGGTATGGAGGTCGCCCATCCAGGATGAGAACAAGGAGATCATCAGGATAGACGGCCTCACCAGAAAGAACGCGGACGTGTCCATAGGCGATAAAGTGACCGTGTCCAAGGCGAATCCCAAACCCGCCGAGAGGATCGTCATCTCCCCCGCCCTCAAGGACCTTCCCCACATTCAGTTCGCAAATGGGATAGACAATTTCATCAAGAAAGCCCTGCTCAAGAGGCCGGTACATAAGGATGATACCATCATAATCCAGGGGATCGCCCTCATGGGCAGCCAGCTTCCGTTCATCGTCTCATCGACAAAGCCAAAAGGCATCGTCCAGATAACCGTCGAGACCCAGATCAAGATCACCAAGGAGAAGATCGACGAGGAGATAATATCGAGTGTCGCATACGAGGACATAGGAGGCCTTGGTGAGGAGCTCAGAAGGGTCAGGGAGATAATCGAGCTGCCCTTGAAGCACCAGGAGCTGTTCGATAGATTGGGCATCACCCCTCCGAAAGGCGTACTGCTTCACGGCCCCCCCGGCACGGGAAAGACCCTGATAGCAAAGGCCGTCGCGTCCGAGAGCGGGGCGAATTTCTACTCGATACAGGGGCCGGAGATAATGAACAAATACTACGGTCAATCCGAACAGAACCTGAGGGACCGATTCAAGGAGGCACAGGATAACCCACCCGCGATAATCTTCATAGACGAGATAGACTCGATAGCCCCCAAGAGGGATGAGGTAAAGGGCGAGGTCGAGAGGAGGGTCGTCGCCCAGCTCCTCACGCTGATGGACGGGCTGGAGGAGAGCGGCAGGCTGATCGTAATAGCTGCCACCAACAGGGTGGGAGATATCGATCCGGCCCTCAGGAGGCCGGGGAGGTTCGACCGTGAGATAGAGATCGGCGTCCCGGACGTGACCGGGCGCATCGAGGTCCTTCAGGTCCATACGAGAAATATGCCCCTTGCCGACGACGTCGACCTGGAGGAGCTGGCGGGCATGACCCACGGTTTCGTTGGCGCAGATGTCGTGGCCCTCGCCCGGGAGGCCGCCATGAAGTGTCTCAGGAGACACCTCCCCGATTTCGACCTGGATGAGGCCCTGTCAACGGAACAGCTCTCAATGATGACCGTTACAATGGATGATTTCAAGGAGGCCCTCAAGGAGATAGAGCCCTCTGCCATGAGGGAGGTGATCGTGGAGATCCCACGGGTGAATTGGGATCAGGTGGGGGGGCTGAAAGAGGTAAAACAGAGGCTCAAGGAGGCGGTGGAGTGGCCTCTCACGAACCCGGAATCCTTCAAGAGGGTGGGAATATCACCGCCCAAAGGGGTCCTTCTCTTCGGACCTCCCGGCACGGGAAAGACCCTGCTGGCGAAGGCTATCGCCACGGAAACCCGTGCGAACTTCATTTCGATCAAGGGCCCGGAGGTCCTGTCCAAATGGGTGGGGGACTCGGAAAAGGCCGTCAGGGAGATCTTCAAAAAGGCGAGGCAGGTAGCCCCGAGCATCATATTCCTGGATGAGATAGACGCCATCGCGCCCAGGCGGTCGGGCATGGGCCATAACCAGGTGTCGGAGAGGATCGTCAACCAGCTCCTCACCTCCATGGACGGGATCGAGGAGAACGTGGGCGTGGTGGTACTTGCGGCCACGAACCGGCCGGATATACTCGACGGCGCACTGCTCCGGAGCGGGCGCTTCGACCGGATGCTCTTCATCGGGCCACCCGACAAGGAGGGGCGGGAGATCATCTTCGGGATCCACACCCGGGAGATGCCGCTCTCTGGCAAGGTGAACCTCCCTGATCTGGCCGGGAGGACAGAGGGGTTCACGGGTGCCGATATCGAGGGGATCTGCAGGGAGGCGGGCCTCATAGCCCTCCGCGGCGATCTGAACGTCAAGAAGGTGACGCCGGAGCATTTCGACCAGGCCCTCTCCGAGGCCAGACCGTCCGTTGATGAGGAGACCATC
>CBDVER010000148.1:0-4915 GCA_965373055.1 uncultured Thermoplasmata archaeon | reverse complement strand
ATAGCCCATGATCCTCTCAAATGTTGGATTGAGGTATGTGAAATTACCTTTGATGTCCAGGGTGAAAAGTGCGTCTGTCATGGTCTCGGCCAGTGTACGGTATTTCTTCTCGCTCTCCCTCAGTGACGCTTCGATCCGGCTGCGTTCATGTATTTCATTATGCAGTTTACGGTTGCCTTCCCTCAGAGTCTGCTCGTTTTGATATACCCCTCTGAAGGCACGTCTGATACTGTCCGATAACAGGAAGGTCGTCATGGCTGAAATAAATAGGATAGCCGTCACTGCCACCATGTCGGCAATCAAGGTGAATTCGCTCATTTTGTTGACTATTATCCCGGTGGCCTCACCGAGAATAATGCCTTGCAGGGAGAGTATCACTATCATAGTGAACA
The DNA here is from genome assembly GCA_965373055.1 of uncultured Thermoplasmata archaeon. Classification (GTDB taxonomy): domain Archaea; phylum Thermoplasmatota; class Penumbrarchaeia; order Penumbrarchaeales; family Penumbrarchaeaceae; genus JAGLEG01. Next base: position 4,523 of record CBDVER010000148.1, on the reverse strand, counting down.
CGACGAGAGGACGTTTATCTAACAGCAGGCCCGCAACCATGATCACGACTGGAAAAAGCAGTATTGCAATATCGTGTGACCCCTCTCCGATCAGGATCAACAACATTAAAGTGATTATTAATGTCAATAACATGGTCCAGTTTGCAGCTCTGATATGGTGGCATCTTAATAGTAAGAACGATCCGACAACTCCTACCAATCCCATTGTGAGCGCCAAACCTGTCTCAAAATAACTGAATAATAAACAGTTGAACAGACCTATGACTGTTCCAATGATCAGGGTCAATAATGAGATCTGAAGAAGGTTTGCAATTCTATTTTGCTCCTCGTCAGGGAAAGTTGGCGGTTTCAAGTGATATCTTATTCTTTCGAACATGATCATCTATCCTTTCTTTATCCTGATCAAGGTCTTGATCTCTTTCTCCATGGAGAACACCCTCGTCCAGGAACACCGACCAGCAAACATTCCCATAATGTCTCATGTCATGAACATGAAATTGCAGCCTGCCGGATATCCACGGAAATGCGATTTTTCAATTGTTTACTCTAGTAAGTGATAGATAAAGTTTATTCAACCAGTTCAGATTCAGAGAATTGTTATTTATTCGCCAGGAGTAGCATCAGGATAACAAAACGAGGTTAGTGCCAGGAGCCTTCGAAGAAGGGAGACGGGGAGGCCTATCACGTTGTCCTCGTTTCCATGAGTGATCCTCGCCCGGACGGGCCCCCGGTCCTGGATGCCATATGCCCCTGCCTTCCCCATCCACAACCCACTCTCAAGGTATGCGTCCAGATCATCGCAGGGGTCCATCACCACCCCTGAGACCTCAAAACCAGTAAATTCCCTTCCACCTTCCTGGACGCAGATCCCGGTGATGACCTCCTGGGGATGCTCCATCTGGAGCTTTAACATCCTTTTCGCATCCGATCTACCCTTGGGTTTCCCAAGTGTCTTTCCGTTGCAAAGGACGATAGTGTCGGCTCCAATAATTATTCCATCCTGATGCACGGACCTCGCCTTCGACCTTGCGTTCTCGACCACGATCTGATAGGGGTCTCCATCGTGCACCTCATCGGCTGTGGGTTCCAGGATCACTATATCGTACCCCTCCCCCTTTAGTATCTCCCTTCTCCGTGGGGATGAGGACGCCAGTATCAGCTTCATCTCACTCCCACTCGATTGTTCCAGGCGGCTTCGATGTGACGTCCACGGCCACGCTGTCTATCCCCGGAAGGGACAGAAGCCTGGGTATGATATCATCATAGAACTCATCCGGAAGCTCTGACACCTCTGCGGTCATCGCCCTCTGCGACCATACGGGCCTTATCACCACCATCTCACCATCCGAAAAAGATATGGGGACCAGTACGGTGGGACACTGCCACACGGAGTCGTACAGCTCGTGCTCCTTCAGCCCCTCCATCACTATGTCGTCGCACTCGCGGAGGAGGTCCATCCTCTCCTCGGTTATGAACCTCTCCACCGGGGCCGGCGTCGAAACGTCCTTCAACCCCATCATCAGAACGCATCTGTTGATCCCGGCAACCTTGTTGACAAGCCTTGTCGAAAAGAGCTTGATGGCGGGCCAATCTACCTTCCCATCGGCCCCGAGGGCCACGGGATGTTTGTATGATCTGGCGTCCCCCTTGACCCCGACGGACCTTACCGGAAGGACAAGCCCCTTGACCTTCCCCTTGGCCCATGCATCTTCCTCGATACCAGTCTCGACCCTTCCCTGGATCTCATGGACCCCCTCCATCGTCGTGTGGATCAACCAGCCGTCCTGACATAGCGCCCTGATCCCCAATCCGGGTCCGGGGAACGGCTGCCTGTGTACGAGGTCCCAGGGCAGCCCAAGCTGCTCCCCTACCTCCCTGACCTCCGCCTTGTACAGGTCCTTGACCGGCTCTATCACCTGCCCCTTCCGGATCATCTCCATGATCAGGTCGACCCTGTTGTGATGTGTCTTGATAACGGCGGCGTTCTCGGTCCCGCCGCTCTCTATCGTATCGGGATACAGCGTCCCCTGGGCGAGCACCCAGTCCTCCTCCTTTGCCTCGGAGGCGATCTCGTTCACGATCTCGACGAATAATCTTCCGATTATCACCCGCTTCTCCTCGGGGTCCTGGACCCCTTCGAGGGATGATAGGTACATGTGTGAGGCGTCAACCACCTCGAGATCCACTATACCTATCCTGCCAAGGGCTTCCGCCACGGAGGCCGATTCATCCTTCCTCATCAGCCCCGTATCTATGTGTATATAGCGAGTTTGACTTGATGGCAAAGCCTTATTGAGAAGGGCGGCCACAACGGTGGAATCCACCCCACCGGACAGAAGCGCCAGTACCTTGCGCTCTCCCGCCTCCTTTCGGATCCTCTTCACTATCTCATCTATATTGGACTCCACGGTCCAATCCTGCCTCGCCCCGCAGATGCCAACCACAAAGTTCTCCAGCATCTCCGAGCCGTGGATGGTATCCGAAACCTCGGGGTGGAACTGAAAGCCCCACCTCCTCCTTTTCACGTCGGACATCGCCGCGACGGGACAGTTTTCAGTGGCCCCTATCCGGGCAAATCCATCAGGAACATCAAGGACCTTGTCCCCGTGGCTCATCCAGACCCTGTCGTCCTGGGGGACCCCTTTGAAGATGGGGTCATCCTCCAGGTGGAGCGCCGCAAACCCGTACTCCTTGAAACTGGAGCCCTCCACATCTCCGCCGTAGTGGATCGCCAGCTGGTGAAGGCCGTAGCACAGGCCCAGTATGGGCACGTCCAGGTCCATTATCCCGGGGTTGATCCTCACGGACCCCTCCTCGTGGATCGAATCCGGACCGCCGGATAGTATAATACCCTTCACGCCCCGAAGCTCCGAAACGTCGGAGGAGGGGCTCACTATCACGGTCTTGACCTTCAGGGCATTCCTTACTTTGGTGGATATCAGGTGGGTGAACTGGCCGCCGTTATCAACGATAGCTATGGTGTCGTGGCTCATTCGCCCAGCACCTCTTTCCCGGACCTGATCACCTTCTCCCTCATTCTGGCATGATATCCCTTCAGGGCATCCATGAAGCGGTCATCCGCCAGGGTCAAGGCCCTTACGGCCAGGAGTGCGGCGTTCTCGCCCCGGTCCAGACCCACGGAACCAACCGGGATGCCGGGAGGCATCTGCACGATGGACAGTATCGAATCCAGGTTCACCTTCCCCGACACGGGAACTCCGATCACGGGCCTGAGCGTATGGGCGGCCACCGCGCCGGGAAGCGCTGCGGAGAGCCCCGCAATGGCGATGAACACCTTCGCCGAAGAGCCTTTTACGGAATCCTCCACGAGATCGGGGGTGCGGTGGGCCGAGGCGACCGTCACCGAATACGGGACCTCCAGCTCCTCCAGTATCTTGACCCCCTTCTTCGCCACGGGGAGGTCGCTTGCGGATCCCATGATGATATGCACCAGGCACTCCTCGATGGGGACCAGGTATTTCCTGACCGATAGGCCCTCCGTTCCTTCCGTCATATCAAGGTGATGGAACGACCACCTAATAAGGGTTTATCCTCATATTTACTGTACACGATCCGGGATGACATCGGCCCACAGTACACATTCCATCGGGGTTTCCATTCTCCATATCGATTTTCAGGCCCAAACCATTTATCTCCCTGAATACCATACCTGAGATGATGATCTCAATGGACAAGGGTCGACCGATAACGGCCCCGGGACCGTTGAGAAGGTGATATTATGCTTGGATCTGAAGTGTTGAAGAAACGGGTAGAGGAAGTGATGTCGGATGTCGGTGATTCAGTGGGACCCATGGACCCCCTATCGGAGGCCCTTGGCATCATGAAGAAGCAGGGGCTGCAGGAGATCCCCGTCGTTGAGAAGAAGAAGCTGGTGGGCTTCCTCACGATACGGACGCTAACGCAGAGGAGAAAGGTGCCCATCTCGGCCCTTGTCAAGCATTTCATGGTCATCCCACCCACGGCCAGGCCGTCCGACCGTATCCCCGATATCGCGGAGAAACTGATGGCCAGGGATTTCTCATCGCTGCCTGTAACAAGCAAGAACGAGCTCAGGGGGATCATCTCCATTCACGACATAATAAAGGCGCTCAGCGACGACCCGGCACTGGGAAATATCCCGGTGGAGACGATAATGAACTTCGCCCCGTCCACCATAAAAGGGGACATGGGCGTTCTCAGCTGCATGGGGCATTTCAAGCTCACCGGCGAGGACGCGTCCGCCGTTGTGGACGATACGGGCGATTATCTGGGAAGCGTCACCCTTCCCGACCTGGTATCGATAATGCAGAAGCCGCCCAGGAAACTTCACAAAGGACACAAGGGCGAGAAGGTGCATCGGGACCGTCTGCTCTCCTCGCTGGTCACCCTCGCCAAGACGCTCAACAGGGGCGCAACGGTCAAGGACGCCGTGGACCTCATAATGAAACAGAACACCCCCGTGGTGCACATCCTTGAAGGCAGGGAGCTAGTGGGATCGGTCTCCGAGCTGGATATCATGGAGC
>CBDVER010000147.1:0-4941 GCA_965373055.1 uncultured Thermoplasmata archaeon | reverse complement strand
GCTGACCCACGGGTCCGTCTCCTGTGACGAGACGGGTGAACTTACGATAAGCAACAGAGGCAAGGACAGGACACATATGATGGCAGGGTAGGTTGTAATGACCTTCAAGGGAAACCCCTCGAACCGTTCTAACCATTGAAATTGCACCTCCTTATTAATACATTACACCCTCGTGAACTGCTCACATGTACCGATAATATCTAATAAGCAGGGGCAACTGTTCATATTGATGCGATATCGCACTGCGGGAGGGAGATGGTTCGAATGCCGTTGTCAATAAAGGGAATGATGGAGAGACGGGCCGTTTCAAAGGTCGAGGGCCTTGAAAGGAAAGGAGATGTCCCGGGCCTGCTGCTTATGCTATCCGACCCTCATGAGGTGGCCGTGCTTAAAACCATAAGGGCCCTGACACACAGGACCATCACCGGCGGGACGGATTGGATGATCGGGTCCGGTGGCACCGGTGCGATGCTGCACCTGCTGGAAAGCAGGAACCCCCACATCCGCAGGTACTCCCTGGTCATCCTCTCGGCCACTGCAAAGGAACAGGGGCCGGCGGTCATCGTGAATGCAGGGGGGATACAGGCGATCGTCGGTGGACTGTCCGACGTGGACAGGGATGTCAACCTATTCACACTCGACCTGTTGAACAATATCGCCAACGGGGGGTCCGCTGACCTGCTCGTATACTCCAATGTCCTTCCGGGATTGAGCAAGGTCATGATATCCGCAGACGCCGCGGTTTACACCTCCGCCTTGAACCTGATATCGGCCCTGTGCGGAAACGGCCTCTCGGCCGAGCTAGCGGCAAAAGGTGTCGTCAGGGTGCTATACATGAAACTGGACAATTACGCCGAGGAGGAGAGGGGGGAGACGGTGGCCGTTCTGGAGAGGATCATGTCCGCACTTGGGTACTCGGACCTGAACGTCTTTCGGCAGAATTACGTACAGATGGAAGAGGAAGCATCCCATTCCATACCGGAATACAATGACCCGGCGATGATCCAGGCCCATTCGAAAAGTTACGATACGGGCGACGAACATCCTGCAGGAGATATGGAAGAAACGGAGATGGATACCTTTGAGCTGGATGAGAGGGATGAGGAGTACGTCCTGTACAACGAAGATGTGCGGTTCTTCCCCTTCAACATACTTTCAGAGAGGCTCAAGGACATGAGGAGGTTAATGGATGAAGGGGTGATAACGGACCTTGATTATCAGAGGTTCAAGGTGGAGGTCCTGAACGAGGTGGTCAGGACCATCAATCTGGAGTGCCTCAACTGCTACAAGGCCCTTGAGGTGCCTGTGAACGCATCCACCAATGAGATCAGAAAGGCATACAGGAGGGCCGCGGTCAAGTACCATCCGGACAAGGTGAGCAACATGGGGCCCAAGCTCAAGGAGGTTGCGATAGAGGAGATGACCAGGCTAAACTACGCTAGGGATATCCTCACGGACCCGGAGAGGAGAAAAAAGCACGATATTGGACTCATGGGATCGCCCACACAGATACTACCCTGATCTGTTCAACAAATGATAAATAGTGATATTCAATGGTCACCGTTATTAGGCTGCCCTACCTCAAAGGGTCGGGGCAGACCCAGAGGCTGACCGGATGTTAGGTATCTCCACTATAATTCTGTACATCCCCTCATTGATGTTGATGGGGATCTCATACGGCAATAGAGGTAGGTACACCCCGCTTATCAGGGGTGGGGGCACTGCCCTCTTCGGCCTGTACTGGATCACCCGGATCTCCTCTTTTCTGGGAGGGGCCGAGCCTGATGTCGTGAACGCCATCATGGCCCTTCTGGGGGTGTTCTTCTTCCTCTTCATATCATATCATTTCCTGCTGGACTTCAGGTGGGGTGAGGATACCAGAACCCTCGAATGGGTGATGCGTACCTCCTTCATAACCGGCCTGGCATATCTGATGTTCGAGAATATTCAGATCACACAGGGAGTGATCATCTACGTGGTTGCGCTCCTGACATTTTACGTATTGATCCTTTTCGGGCACGATCTCACCATGGAACCAGGGCTTCCCACGGCGATAGGGGATGGGGTAACGATCATCTCCGCCGACACCAGCGATATCACCATCACCATAGTCTTCGCGTGCACCGCCGCCCTTGCGCTCTTTCTGTTCAGCGCCGCAATATTTGCTACCGAGACCAACAGGGACGAGTGGCTGCCATGGGCGAGAAGGGAGATCGGGCGGAATCGAAACGGCAACCTCCTCCAGAGGTCCAGGAGCAACGGGATCATCAACATGATGAAGCTCTCCGACAGGCAGAGGAAGTGGGGGGCGTTCCTGATCGTTATCCCGATCATATTCATCACCAACATCTTCAGGAACGTTGGGGTGATCGCGGTGGTGTTCGGGGGGATCATGGACTTCTACGTTGCGCACAATTACTATGCTAAGTTCATGTCGCTCGGAATGATGATGTTCCTGACCTGGGTGCTGTTCGAATACCTACCCGAGCTTCAGGAGAACCTGATCGGCCTGTTCGATCTTACCAAACGGGTCAGGAAGGGGATGATAAAAAATGGACGGGTCGATCTGAAATACCTTACGAACAAGGGATCATGAAAAATATTCTGGATCTAATACCTCATGAAGATCCGATGAACAGGATCATGGAAAAAGTTGACCTTCTCATAACCATTCCCTCAATATTAAAATGAAGGTTGATATACTTCAATATCTGCTCTTTTCCCCATTATGAATTGGCCCTTTCATTGCAATTTCAACGATCCTTTCAGGAGTCAGGATCTCGAGTTCATCCGAGTCCACAGGGACCTTACTGATCATAACCTTCCTGCAGTCAAGGTCTTCGACCTTGTCGAGGAATTTGCTGATATCACTTCTTCTTGTCTTCCCCCATTTAACTTCCCCGACAAGTACCGGCCTGTCCCTCTTCGTGATCAGAATATCGATCTCCTTTTCTGAATCCTTCAACCATGTCTTTGTGCCCCCAAGTACCTGGGCCATTAGATCTGCCAGCATATCTTCAATGGCAAGATCATGTATCATGGATAATGAAGGTCTGATCTCTTCCAAAGAGGAGCTGAAGTCCGAAAGACGGTACCTTGATTCAATATAGTAATATGCCCTTATCGGAAACGAGGGGATCTGGTAAACGAATTTCTTTGATCGGAATCTGGGGATCCTTTCCAGCAGCCCCATCTCGACCATTGTTTTCATGAATGGAACCACGCTCGAAGATGAAGGAGATGAAACGAGCTCTCTCGAATGTAGGATGTTTCCAATCTCCTTGTAATCGGTATGGCCCTTTCCTAAAAGAGAGAGTATGGAGGAATATATCTTTGTAAGCTCCCTTTCATCCTCCGAGAATACCTCCCCGATCAGTCCCGGAACTGTGTATGGCATCATCTCCACCATGGACCTCACAAACCCACTGGGCCTGTAGAACTCAATGGTCCAGGGGTCCCGGAGAAAAGGCCCATACTCAATGGCCCCGACAGGGCCCATGGTCGGCGATACGGCGTTGAGTAGGTCCACCGGAGTGATCTGTTCTATCCTGATCGGCATTAAAAGTCCAAGTAAAGGAGAGTTCCTCCCGAGGATCTTGTTTGCCACCCTCATGCTTGATCCCGTGAGGATCAATTTACCCGTGGGATGGACTCGCGCAATATCCTCCAGTATGTTCATTGGAAGCCTTTGAAATTCATCGATAACTACTGTCTTACCCTCCTTCAGTAGGGAGATCACACCATTCCTGAAGACCTCAAGGTCTCCTATCTCATCGACAAGGTATCCACTTGCCGAGATGGAACGGTTCAAACGAACATAGAAATTCGCATCATGGGGTACGAAATTGTTGATAAGGTAGGTCTTTCCCACCTTACGTCTCCCATAGACCAATGACCAACCCGGATTCGAATTGATCCTTTCAGCCTCAAAACGTGGAACTGATATGTGAACCATGATTCATGAATGGCCATTCACATTATATTAACTTTTTCAGATTAATCCTCGATCATGATATGTCCCGGATGAAAGCTGGATCCAATTATCACCACTCCTCATCCAGCAGGTAATCCTCGATATTCATATTCCCAAGAGCGATCCTCATCTCCACGGGGGTCAATATCACTATGCCCTCCCCGGAATAGGATCTGTGATCGTCTATCGCTATCCTGGGACAGGCGGTGGAGACGACCAGGGAGAATCCCAGAATCTTTATCTTCATCGGGGATATGTGATCCATCACGATCATCTCGTTCTTTATTCCCTTCTTATCCAGTTCCTCTGATAAGGACCCCGCAAGTTCGGACCTCTTCTGGCCTGGTTTCTGACAGAGGATGATGCCGACACGTTCCCCCTTTTCAATGAGGTTCTTGGCCCGGGTTATCTGCGAATGGCGAACCCTGATAAAACGGTTCATCTCCCGCTCCTCGAAAATGGATATCCGACCCGTCATCGGGTCCAGGCAGTAGACGTTCTTTCGGATCGAGAAGAACAGCCCCATGGGGTGAAACCTGCCCGTTCCAATGTACAGGAATGCCTCGACTTCAGAGGCGATGGACCTTGCGCTATGGAATGAGCATCCCAGGACCTGTCCAGGGTAAAATTCCCTCTTTCCAGGTTGACCTATTAGGACTATCTTCCCGGCCATCTTAAGCATGACCTTGATCTCATCAAGGAGGTGTATGTGCTGCACTGTTGTCGCCAGGCCGATCCTATCCTCCCTTACGCTGGTTAGAAGTTCCCTTATCCCTTCATTCAGTACCTTGCGGTCCACCTTCATTCCCACAGGGAAGAAATGGATCGGCATGGAGGGGTCCCTCTCCATGGATGGGATGTCGGAATGGCCCAGATGGATCAAAGCATCCATCCCCATGTCAGCGGCCTTGGAAGAGGAGTTATCGCATGCTCCGAAACAGGGGTCCCCGTCAAGTATTCTGCTTGCA
>CBDVER010000146.1:0-4989 GCA_965373055.1 uncultured Thermoplasmata archaeon | reverse complement strand
TGAGCGGGAACGTGCCCATGTAGAGTACGTGATGCCATTTATCGGCAGGGCTGATATCCCCCCACGGGGCGATGTATTCTGTGAGGCCGTAGCAGAAATAGGCTATCGCCGCCCCTATGGCAGCTGCGAGGGTGAGGACGACAAGCCCGAAGAGGAGGTCGTTCTCGATGTTGAGCTTCTTCTGGAATATGGGCATGTAATCCTTGAATATGAGTGGGATCATAAGCGACATGATGATTATCCACTGGCTGACGGCCAGTATCCGGTCCTGATGAAGTACATCCCAATTCTCAAATGAAGCGGCCTTGACCGGACCCGCTTCCGTGTAGAAGACCAGGCCCCATACGACCCAGATGACGAGGTACCAGAAGAACGCCTTCAAAGTGTCGTTCTTCATCCATCCCGAGAGCTTGCCCTTGAACATGAAATCATCGAAGCCGTATATAAAGAAGCCGAACACGATGAACGTGAAATGGCCTGACATCACGATCGGGCCCTGATAGAGAAGATCGCCGGGGTACATCTCCGTTCCAGGTATGTTGAAGACATAGAGCATGATGAACTGGTTGACGAAGAATATCACAACGGCCCCGAATATTGAGAAGAGCTGGCGGAACATCCCGTTGAACGCGGGTTTTGGCTCCCTCCTGAAGTAGTGGCTCTGGCAGATGGAGAGCAGAACGTAATATCCCAGCATGGGGGAGTAGTAATTGAAGAATTTTTCAACACCCGCCATCTGGTACCAGAACAGGAGTATCGCCATTCCAGCCCCCAGTCCAAGGGCCAGAGCGTACATCCATGTCCTATTTCCCCACTTGAGAACGTAACCCATAAACATCACCCGAAGGTCCCTGCGGTCGAGTGGTCCCTCATTGGGCCCGTTCGATAATATCCACACGGCTATGGGTGGGGAATCAAAAGGATATAGTTATACGTTTTCATGACGGCGAACGTGATGAGTGGAGGCCCAACAAAGGTTATCTATCAATTCGGCGATAGTCCCCCGGAATTCCGCCTCGGGAGATACGGGTACAATATGCCCTGTTCCCTGGACGGACGATATGATGTAAATGGAGGGTAATTATGTTCCAGGAGAAAGAGCAGTTCCTAAGTAGAGCAGAGATAGAGCAGGTACAGCTGGAGAAGCTGAAGAAACAGATCAAACACGCGTACGATAACGTTCCAATGTACAGGCGGAAGTTCGATGATATCGGCCTGAGGCCGGAGGATATCAAGACGCTCAAGGACGTGGCCAAGGTCCCCTTCACCGTCAAGAACGATCTGAGGGACCACTATCCCTACGGCATACTGGCCGTCCCACTGGACGAGGTAAACAGGATACACGCCTCCTCCGGCACCACAGGTGTGCCCACCGTGGTATCGTACACGGAGCAGGACCTGAACACCTGGTCGGACCTCATGGCGAGATGTTACTCCTGTGCAGGCGCGGATGATACGGATATCATCCAGAACGCCTACGGCTACGGCCTGTTCACAGGCGGCCTGGGCTTCCATATGGGCGCGGAGAGGTTGAGGGCCATGGTCGTCCCCACTGCGACCGGGAACACCAAGAGGCAGATCAGGATGATGAAGGACATGAAGACCACGGTCCTCTGCTGCACGCCATCCTATGCCCTCTATCTCATAGAGGCGCTGAAGGAGGAGGGGGTCGATCCGGAGGAGCTGAGCATCAAGATAGGGATGTTCGGAGCTGAACCGTGGTCCGACGAGACCAGAAAACACATCGAGAAGAGCCTGCATATCAAGGCTCAGGACCTGTACGGGATGTCGGAGCTGTACGGCCCGGGTGTGGCCGTCGAGTGCCCGGAGCAGGATGGGCTCCACATCTGGACGGATGAGTTCCTTGTGGAGACCATAGACCCGGATACGGGAGAGGTCCTTCCCGAGGGGGAGAAGGGGGAGATAGTCTTCACCATGCTCACAAGGCAGGCGATGCCCCTGCTCAGATACAGGACCCGGGACCTTGCGGTCATCAACTGGGAGAAGTGCAAATGCGGTAGGTCACATCCCAGGATCATGAGGATCAAGGGAAGGACGGACGACATGCTCATCGTTGGTGGGGTCAACGTATTCCCATCCCAGATCGAGGACATACTGGTGGGTATCGAGGAGCTGGGCGAGCAGTTCCAGATAATCCTGGAGACCGCCAAACTGGACCACCTCTACGTTCAGGTCGAGGTCTCCCCAAAGTTCTGGGGCAAGGTTGACCTGAAAGAGCTTTCGGCCAAGGTGGGAAAGAGCCTGCAGGAGTCCCTGACGCTCCGGGCCCGTGTTGAGCTTCTGGAACCCGGCACCATCCCCAGGACCCAGGGGAAGGCAAAGAAGGTCATAGACAAGAGGAAGACCATCTAAGCGTGGCATGATACACGGATGAGGCATGGGGCCCGGTCCCCATGCGGTCCCTTTGATGATGTGAGAATAGAGGGGATAATTCTATAAAGATGGAATACAAGGGGGTGTGGCGGGTATTCCCCGGAGGAACGTCCTTGACATGCCTTATGAATCTGCTGAAGATATCACTGGTGACCCTGGTTCTTCTCTCGACTGGACCGTTGTTCGTATCGGGGGATGACCCAGATCAGGAGTCCCGTATCCATATCTCATTGGAGCTTGAGTTCGATCCGACCACGTTGGAATTTCTTATCGTGGATGGATACCACGCTGTCACTGCAGACGGCTACTCCATGCCCATGACGCCTGGTGAGGCCGCACTCCCTGCCAGGAATATCAACATACTGGTGCCTTATAATGCGGAGAACATGGTGATCAGCATACCCGAGATGGAGGTCGAGATGATCCCGTTCGAGGGCAGGATACTGGGCATGCCATCCCCGTATCCCGTATCCCAGGTGGGAGAAACGGTTCATCATGTGGCGGAGATCACGCCCGTGTCGGCGATCGAGTTCGTCGATGATGGATATACCAGGGGTTATCGGACCCTCACCTACAGATACAACCCCGTGCTGCCCGTGGATGGGGCTTTGGCGGTCGTCACCCGGATGGAGGTCCTGCTCTCCTTCACGGGCACGGAGGAGGAGGAAGAAGGGGGGAGGGAGACCTCCGCCTTCGACACGATATTGTCCAGGTCCATAGAGAACCCACAGGACATGAGCAGGTTCTCCAGGTCCAAATTCGACCCCACAGGGATCCTGGAGGAAGAGGACGTACAGTACGTGATAGTGACCGATACCGCATACGTGGGCGATGCATTCGGGCCGCTTTCGGAGTGGAAGACGAGGAAGGGCGTCCCGAGCAGGATCGTTGAGATCTCCTTTATCATGGCGAACTACAACGGGACGGACAGGGCGGAGAAGCTGAGGAATTTCATAATCGATGCCGTCGCCAGCTGGGATGCCGAATATATTTTACTTGGGGGGGACGTCGCATTGGTCCCATACAGGGCCTGTTACGGCTACGTATACTCCGGGAGCGGCCCCTGGGAGGAGAGATATATCACCACAGATCTCTACTTCTCGGACCTCGACGGAACCTACAACGCGGATGGCGACGCCATCTGGGGGGAGGTCGCGGACAACGTTGACCTGCATCCGGACGTTATCGTGGGGAGGGCCCCTGTCCAGACCGAAGGACAGGCGGAGGCCTTCGTATCCAAGGTGCTCAAATACGAGATAGAGCCGGGGGAAGGGTATCTGCTCAACGTGACGATGGCCGGAGAGTACCTGGATTCCAGCAGCAACTCATCGATCGGGAACGACAGGATCGTCAAGGACCTGATCCCGGGCGCATACAATGTCACGTCCCTGTACGATAACGGCTACAGGCAGGCCGGAACCCTCTCGAAGAACTCGTTCATCAACTCGCTCAACCTGGGGGCGGGACTCACCTTCCACTCCGGCCACAGCAACGCGAACTCGATGGGCATGGGGTCGCCCACGGGAGGCTCCTACATCCTGTACAACGGCGACGTGTACAAGTATGACACCGACGCGGGAACCGGGGTCCTATCCTCGATAGGATGCATTACAACGAGGTTCGAGTCCAACGACTGTATTGCCGAGAAACATGTTCTGGAGCCGGACGGAGGAGCCGTCGCATACATTGGAAACAGCAGGTACGGTTGGTATGCTCCCGGGATGCCCGGCTACGGGGCGTCCGCACAGTTCCAGTACATCATCGCAGAGGAGCTGTTCAAGAAGGACATCCAGAGGCTGGGGGACCATTTCGCATCCGGGAAGAACAGATTCGTAGGGTATTCATCCAATGACGGAGCTGCCAGGTGGATCCAGTATACGCTCAACCTGCTGGGAGACCCCGAGATGCCTGTAAGGACGGTTGAACCGGAGCCTCTGAACGTGACGTATGATCCCGTGACAGGAGCATCCAATGTGGAGCTAAATATATCGGTTCGCAACATGTCCGGGACCCCTGTGAACGGGGCGCTCGTATGTCTACAACAGGACGGGTTCTACTCATACGGCCTGACCGGTCTCGAGGGATACATCGATTTCCTTTTCTCCACCAACGTTACGGATAAGGTAAATCTCACGGTCACCGCAGGTGGATACCTGCCCTTCATGGAGAATATAACGGTCGACCCGATCCTTCCCGACATATGGCTAATGGAAGCCCAGAGGGCAACCACGGGCGACCTTTTCCTGGTCACATATCTGGCAACGGATGATATGGGCGTGAGATCGGTACGAGTGGAATACAGGCAGGAGGGGCCCGGCGGGAACGTATCGGGGGCGGTGGACCTGGCAGGCAACGCAACGCTCTGGTCCGGATATGTCCCGGTTCTGGACAGATCGATGGAACCCGTGTACATCAGGGGGATCGCGGTCGATGGACCAGGTAACGTCAACTGGACCTCCGAGCAGTGGATCGGGATCAAGGATAACGACCCTCCCGAGCTCATTGAGGATAGAACCCCGGAGGCCGGCTTCACGGGAGGCGGTCTGGAGTTCGAATGTGCCGCTCTGGACAACATCGCCCTAGAGGGCGTGCTGC
>CBDVER010000145.1:0-5003 GCA_965373055.1 uncultured Thermoplasmata archaeon | reverse complement strand
GCGGCCCCCACAGCGCTTATCCAGGCCATCAAGGGCAGGATAATGGACGTGTCGGAACTTCGGGATGAGGCTGTGAGATACCGTATCTGTCCTCACAAGGCGGCGCTTGAGGCCGCGAAGGGCGCCCACGTCCTGATCTGTGATTTCAACTATCTCTTCTCCGACCTCACCGACATCGTGCTTGCCGGCCTGGGCAAGGACCTGTCCGACCTGGTCCTCATAGTGGATGAGGCGCACAACCTCCCGGACAGGATCAGGTCCCACCAGAAGGATGACCTCTCGATGTACGGGCTGGATGAGGCGCTCATCCAGGCCGGACGGAACAGGAGGATCAAACACCTGCTGAAAAGGATCAGGGACATCATAGTGTCGGAGGGCGAGAAACTCCTGTCCGGAAGCGGGGATAGATTGGTGGATAGAAGAGAGTTTGTCTCACATCTGAGAGGCGTGTTCCAGGAGACCATAGACGGCTCCTTCGATCTGGAGGACCTGATAGAGCTGCTCGAGGAGGAGGGGAAGAGGAGGAAGGACCCGAAGGAGGATAACCCCCTGCTCCACCTCTCTTCGTTCCTCAACAAGATACTGTCCAATTCCGAGAGCCACATATTGTTCTTCTCGATCCCGGAGGGGAAGGATGGGGATTCCATGAAGCTGACGTTCAGAAGCCTGGATCCCGGCGAGATAAGCGGCAGGGTATTCAAGGGGTGCAGATCGGCCGTTCTCATGAGCGGGACCCTCAAACCACCATCGATGTTCGGGGAGATACTGGGCATTGCAAGGAGCAGGAGGGTGGAGCGGGAGTATCCGTCCCCGTTCCCGCGGGACAACAGGCTCGTGCTGGTGGACAGGTCGGTGACGACCGCCTATTCAAGGAGGTCCAGGGAGATGTACCAGAAGATCGCGGAGCGCATCACCAGGATCGCGTCATCATCGCCGGGAAATATCGCCGTGTTCTTCCCATCGTACCAGATCATGTTGAAGGTGAAGGACCATATCCCACACATGCCAAGAAGGATGTTGGTGGAGAGGAAGGAGATGTCCAAATCCCAGAAGGAGGAGCTTGTGGAGGACCTGATAAGGTCGAAGGGGGGTCGGGGGGCCGTACTCATGGGGGTCATGGGAGGCTCCCTCTCCGAAGGTGTGGATTACAAGGACAATATTCTCTCCACGGTGGTCATCGTCGGCCTCCCGCTCGCGCCGCCCTCCCTCGAGGTCAAGGCAGTTCGCGACCTCTACAGGAAGCGATACGGCATGGTAAAGGGGGACGAATACTCCTACGAGTACCCGGCCGTCAACAGGATACTGCAGGCGGCCGGCAGGTCCATCCGCTCGGAGACGGACAGGTCGGCCATAATATTATTGGAGGAGAGGATGGCCCAGCCGAAATATCTCAAGTATCTCCCCGAGGAGATGAGGCCCGACCCAACATCCTCCGTGGAGAGGGGAATGGGGAAGTTCTTCTAATCCTCCTTCATGTACTGCCTCTGTATGGCATTGATCAGATGGTACATGGACCGGTTCAGTGGAGCGTAGATATTTGTTAACTTGGCCTTTTCGTATAGGGCACCGTTTATGCACTCTATCTCGGTTCTGCGCTTCCTCGTGATATCCTGGAGCATCGAGGAGATATTCTTCTTCGTCCTCTCGGCAACGGCGTGGGTACGCTTGATGATCTCCTCGACGGTGAGGTCTATATCGTGGGAGCGGGCGATCTCCACGCCCTCCTCCACCAGATGGTCCATCATCTCACGGAGATATCTGTCCGTCAGGAGGTCCCCGTTCCTGGAGCCTGTTATGGCGGTGAGCGGGTTGATGGCGGAGTTGATTATCGTCTTCGCCCAGATCTCCCTTCTGATAGCCTCGGTGAGCTCCACCTCGAGGCCCGCATCGTTGAACGCCTGGACGATCCGCTCCACCTTCTCTTTTGTGATCTTATCGTGGGGGCCGGTATAGAGGCCAATGTAGGTGTCCCCTTTCCCGGCATGTTTGACAAGGCCCGGGCCCTTGTAGGTGACACCGTGACAGGTGATGCCTCCCAGTACCGACCCTGGAAGGTTATCGTCCTTTAGCTTCTTTGAGATCAGCTCCTCGTTGTTCAGGCCGTTCTGCAGTGAGAGGAAGAAGGTCGTTTCCTTTATGTAAGGCGCCACGTGGTCAAGGGCCATCTCCGTATTGTAGGATTTAACGCAGATGATGATCAGATCAAAGCTCATATCCGCAGGATATCCTGTCGTTGCATTCGGGTGGAAGTCGCCCACCGTCAGGCCGCGTATATGTAGGCCGTCCCTGTTGAGAACGTCCACCTGCTCCTGCCTGCCGATGATGGTTACATCATGCTTTCTGGATAGAACGCCGCCGACCAGGCTGCCCAATGCTCCGGCACCTATCACGAGTATGTTCATGGTCCACCTTACTGGGGCAGCGAGTCGAGGATCTCGATCAGCGCGTGCCTGATGCATGCTATGGATTTGTTCCCGTCGATCTCTCGAAGCACGCCCATCTCCCTGTAGAACTTCAGCAATGGTTTGGTCTGTTCCGAATATACCTTCAATCTCTTCAAAACCGTCTCCTGGGTATCGTCATCCCTCTGGTACAGCTTCTGTCCGCATTCGTCGCAGATACCCGGTGCTATCGGGGGATTGAATACAAGATGGTAGGCGACCCCACAGGGGCACATCCTCCGGTCGGTTATCCTCGGAATGAGGAAATGGTCCTCGACCGAGAGGTTTATGACGGCATCGAGCTTCACGAACTCATTCAGCACGGTGGCCTGGGATATCGCCCTGGGGAACCCATCGAGAATGAAGCCCCCGCCGCAGTCGCTGCCCTGAAGCCTATCTCTCAGCATCCCGATAACCACGCTGTCGGGGACCAACTGGCCCTCATCCATGAAGGCCTTGGCCTCCTTGCCGAGCACCGTGTCCTTGCGAACCTCTGCACGGAGGAGGTCCCCCATGGAGATGGCCGGGATCGAGAATTTTTCTGATATCAACTTCGATTGTGTCCCCTTCCCCGCACCGGGCGGGCCGAACAGCGCGATCTTCATACCAGGGGGATTTGGTTTTCTGGTAATTAACTATTGGGGAAGTGTACTTCACTTATTTCAGAAGCGGGGCGTGCCGGCTACACCTTGAACTGCATGAACCCATCCACGTCCCTGAGGATCTCTGCGAGGGCCTTTGAATATCCCTCCACCTGTTCTTTGTAACCGGCAACGCTGATATATCCCACGGTCCCACCGTCCACGTCAGGGACCATGTAGTTGCTGAATACCACGTAGCCACCCCGGCTGTTATCCGGCATGACCGCCGCGCCGACATACGAGGTCTTCACAACCGACAGGCCCATGCTCCCCAGATACTCCTCAAGGGCTCGTGGAAAGAGTATTCTTGTAAGGTGGAATATGAATATAGGCGAGAGGGCGACTGCATCCATGAAGCACTGGTTGACGTGGTCCCTCTCCTTGGCCCGTGAGGCTGTATCGTTGAAGTATCTTATGAAATCGATGAAGGCGCCCTCCGGATCATCCTTCCTGAAGAATCGGGAGGGGCGGACGAATACGAAGCCGAGCGTCCTCTCCCTGTCTGTGGTTTTGGGCAGGTCCACGGGGATGTGCAGTTTCTGACCCCTGAACGCATCGTGGTGCTCCATGCACCATCCGAGAAGTGCTATGGGCGGTATATCGCCTCCTATCCTCTCCCCCAATCTCTTTTTCAGTATCTTGCGAACATCGCGGAGCCTGCTGAAATCCTGAAGTGATCCTGCGCGGTAGACCTGCCTTTTCCCGGTGGATATCAGGTGCAGGGGGAATTGGATCCCCTTTCCGATCCTTGGATAGATTATCTCCGTCCTTACCCCCCACTGCTTTCTCTGACGTTCCAGGATCTCAAGGGCAGGAACCCCGTCAATGGATATGTGATTCGTGTGGAACCACATATCTGCTTCCCTATTATCATCCCTGAGAACGCAGAGGATGTTCATCAGTCCCAGGCCCGGATGTAAACGGGTTCTGAAATCCGGCTCATCGAACCGGGCCGGGCCATCGTTGTGCTTCACTTTGAACTGGAGGAATATCGAGGTCACCACCCTCTCCGCATAATCCATCTCCCCTTTGCCCTTCAGGGTTTTTCCGAGCTTCCTCATAAGCTCTGCCGGGCGCTTCCTGTCTCCCAGTTTCCTGGTCTCGTTGAAGGTCCTCACGATGGCCCGGTCCACCTGTTCTCTGTTAACACCCTTGAAGTCGTCGTCACATGGATCGATACGGGGGACGATGCGGACCAGGTCCCCATCCCTTGAATATTCGGCGATCGTGATATCTATCTGGTCCTTCCTCACCCGGACCTGATCCCTCCCATTCAGGCATACTTTATCGTGGATCGCCCCTTCACCGGACAGGAATGAATACAATCTCTCCGCAACGTGCTCGGAGGCGCCCTTCAGGGAACGGTTCTCCGGAATGTGCGAATTGGACCAGATGTCCAGTGAGAAGGTCCCGATTATGAACTTCGTGTGTTCGGCGTACATGAACGCCCTCGTCGCCTTCCTCCACCCTTCCTCCTTCCGGTTCAACCCCATTTTTCCAAGGAGCTGAAACGTTTTAACAAGGACCATTATGACATATACGCCCGGACACCATTGGTCCACCATATCCCTCATCCTGTGTTTCCCTGCCATTGTAACACGGGGGAATGGTGATTCCTGGTAATAATTGATTTTGATGTGGGGAAGGGGGCGTTGCATCGGTCATCCGTTAATCATATGATCGATAAAAATTATAATCTATCTCGATTGGATTATATACTCTCCTTATTGTTGATATACCCATGATGCAAGAAATGTGCCATTCCAGCCGGTCCAGGGAGGAGATCATAATCGATATCATCGATTTCAAGGAGATGTATGGTGGCGACTACGGCGACTGGTACGTCGGCACGACGGACGACCCCAGGAAGACATTCTTTCGCAGGTACGACCAATGCGGGGGGAATGGGACCCGTATCTAC
>CBDVER010000144.1:0-5009 GCA_965373055.1 uncultured Thermoplasmata archaeon | reverse complement strand
TTTCGTGGCATTGGCCCTAGACACGACCCGACCACAGGTCTTCCAATGTGCATGGGAACTCACCCCGCTCAACCGTGAGCGGGAGATAAACGGCCTGATAGAAGCGGCGAAACAGCTTGGAATAGATCATGGAACCATCCTTACAATTGATCAGGACGAGGAGTTTGAGAGGGATGGGATAAAGTTGCTTGTTACCCCCGTGTGGGTCTGGCTGCTTAGATTCTATGGAGGATTGTGATGATCTCGATGAGATCAAAATGCGTGATGGTCCTCGGCTCATACTGAAGATCATTATCAGGATCAGTGAAAGAAGGAAAAGGTCAGATCCAACTAGAACTTGAAAAATGCAGGGATGGAGGGCATATCAATTCAATTGGAAAAAGCGCGGGGGAGAACCATCGGACGATCTGCGACAGAGGATATGATGGATGATACCCTGAAAGTAGTGGGCCGATAGTGCCCGATCCCCAAAATAACATCCTTTAAAAGAACAATGCTCGATGAAGGCAACCCAGGAATATGTAAAATCATAATATATGAAGCAGCAGCATTCGGAATTGTATTGTTGTGTTCGAGGTAGTACCATGGGTAAATTGATATTGGTATCAAACAGGCTCCCCATGAATTTGAAAAAGGCACCTGGAGGATACGAATTTACGCCGAGCATAGGGGGATTGGCAACGGCCCTGTCCTCCTTTCATGAGGATTACAACTCCATCTGGGTCGGCTGGCCGGGCATTACCGCCGAGGAGTGTTCCTCCGAGGACATCAGGAAGATCAGGAAAGGGTTAACGGAGAGAAGATGCCGTGGTGTATTCCTTTCATCCCGGGATATCGAGGATTACTATGAGGGTTTCTCGAACAAGACGATATGGCCCCTGTTCCATTACTTCATCAATCATGCCAGCATGGAGGAGAGCGACTGGACCGCATACAAGAAGGTCAACGAGAAGTTCGCAAGCGAGATACTGAAGGTGGCAGAGAAGGGAGACACCATCTGGATTCATGATTATCATCTATTCCTCCTCTCACGCATGTTGAGAAAGAAGATCCCGGAGCTGTCGATCGGCTTCTTTCTGCACATTCCGTTCCCATCTTCGGAGGTTTTCAGAACGCTCCCCTGGAGGAATGAGATCCTCCGTGGTATAATGGGGGCCGATCTCATCGGATTCCACACATACGATTATGTGATCCACTTCATAAGCAGCGTAAGAAGGCTTCTGGGTTACGAGAATTCCTTGGGATATATCAACACCGGAGGAAGGACGGTCAAGGTCCGGGCCTTCCCGATCAGCATAGATTTCGATCACTATTCGAAAGCTCCCGCCTCCAAAGAGGTCCTCAGGGAGAAGCAGCAGATCCTGAAAAGGGTTGGGAACAGAAAGATAATCATGTCCATCGACAGGATGGATTACACCAAGGGTATTCCCCAGCGTATCAGAGCCTACGGACGTTTTCTGGAAAAATACCCGGAGTATCATGAGAAGGTCACCCTGATAAACGTGGCAAGTCCATCCAGGATACATGTGGACACCTATAAGGACCTCAAGCTGGAGGTGGAGCAGCTTGTTGGCGAGGTCAACGGAAAGTTTACCCGATTGGGGTGGGTCCCCATCTGGTATATCTTTCAGAACATCCCCGAGAACCAGCTACTGGCGCTCTACAGTGCATCGGATGTGGCATTGATCACACCGCTCCGTGACGGCATGAACCTTACCGCGAAGGAATACATTGCATCCAAATCGGACCATTTGGGCGTTCTCATACTCTCCGAACTTGCAGGCGCAGCAAAGGAACTTGGAGAGTGCCTACACGTCAATCCGCATAATGTCGAGGATATCGCAGATGCGATCTTCCACGCACTCGAGATGCCAAGGGAGAAACAGGTCCGCAGCAACAGGATCATGAGGGAGAGGATCCAGAAATATGATGTGAAGAGATGGGCATCCGATTTCGTATCCGAAATCCAGCGGATCAAAGAGATCCAGACGGTCAAGGGCTTCAGCAAGATGGACCAAAATGCCACCAGGCGCCTTCTAAAGGATTACGGATCGGGCAGTTGTCGTTTGATACTTCTGGATTATGACGGAACCCTTATCAAGTTCAAGGGAACCCCTGATGAAGCCGTTCCCGATCCCGAGCTCATGTCCACCCTGCAGGCCCTGATCGAAAAGGAAGGTAACGAGCTCGTTATTGTCAGCGGCCGTGATAAGGATACCCTGGAGAACTGGTTTGGCGACCTGGACCTGAACATCATAGCCGAACACGGGGTCTGGACCAAACTTAGAAGCGGTCAATGGAGTATGATAGAACAGCTTGAGGATTCCTGGAAGGAGAAGATCAGGCCCGTTCTGGAATCATATGTCATCAAGACACCGGGGGCATTTGTCGAGGAAAAGGGGCACTCCCTTGCGTGGCATTACAGAAAAGCGGACCAGAACCAGGCCAAGGCCCAGATCAGTGAGATGAAGGAGGCACTTCACAACATGATCTCCAATCTCAATGTGGGCATACTGAACGGCAACAAGGTGATAGAGATCAAGAACATCAGTGTTAACAAGGGAAGGGCCGTCAGGAAATGGACCGAGGGGAGGGATTGGGACTTCATCCTTGCAGTGGGGGATGATTGGACGGACGAGGATATGTTCGAGGTCCTTCCGGAGAAGGGTTATTCCATAAGGGTTGGTTACACCGATTCAAGGGCCAGGTTCAATCTCAAGAACGTGGATGAGGTCAGGGACCTGATCCGGAAGATGGCAGGAGTGGAAGATACAGGATGACCTCACCTTATTGATACTTCAGTGAAAACCTTTTAATCCTGCTCCTTACTCACCACGCCCATTGGACGGGCACGAAATGATAGATATCGAGCGGTACAGGAAAGTGGTGGGCGATCAGCGTATCGACGAGCTCATCGAAAGGGCGAAGGAGCATGAGGGAAAGAGATACCTGATGGTGAACACCACATCGGATGGGGGCGGTGTCGCCGAGATGCTGAACTCCATGGTGCCCATCCTCAACCATATGGGCGTCTCCCTGGAATGGAAGATCCTTCACGGGTTCCACGAGTTCTTCGAGGTGACAAAGAGCTTCCACAACGCCCTGCAGGGTGGTGATATCGATCTGACCGATGAGGTCATGAAGCTCTACCTTGATACGAATCAGGAGTTTGCCTCCTACAACGAGTTCGATCATGATGTGATAGTCATCCACGACCCGCAGCCCCTCCCGTTGATCGCTTTCTTCGAAAAGAAACAACCCTGGATCTGGAGGCTTCATATTGATATAACCAACCCCAACAAGGATCTGTGGGACTTCGTTAAACAGTATATCCAGAAGTACGACAGGATGATAATCTCCAACGAGGCTTACAGGAAGAAAGACCTGTCGCCTGAGCAGATACTGATATTCCCGGCCATCGACCCGCTTACGGAGAAGAACAGGGAACTCAGCAGGGAGAATATCGAGGAGCAGATGTCCAAACATAATATTCCTCTGGATAAGCCCATTATCTCACAGATCTCAAGGTTCGATATCTGGAAGGATCCGGAAGGGGTCATCGAGGTCTTCAGGAAAGTAAGGAAGACGGTTGATTGCCGTCTGGTGATGTGCGGTAGCATGGCGTCAGACGATCCGGAGGGTGGGGAGATATTCAAGCGTGTGGAGGAAAAAGCCAGGGACCTTACGGAGTCTGGTGACGTTATCCTCGTTATCAATGCCGAAGAGGTATTCGTGAACGCACTGCAGAGTGTATCCGAGGTAGTGATACAGAAATCCATCAGGGAAGGATTCGGCCTCACGGTTTCCGAGGCGTTGTGGAAGGGGACCCCGGTGGTAACATCAAAGGTTGGAGGGATACCACTTCAGGTTAAAGATGGAGTTAACGGGTTCCTGTGCGGGCCTACCGATAACGATGCTTTCGCGGAGAGGATAGTAACACTTCTCAATGACAGGGACCTCCGGGAACGCATGGGGCGGAAGGGTAAGGAGCACGTCAGAGAAAATTTCCTGATCACGAGGTTGATGTCGGACTATCTGGACCTCTTCTCAAGCATACTTAAGGATGAGACCCTCACCTGATGAAAAAGTTCATGTGTGTTCCACTCCCTTTCAGGCAGGTCAAAGGATCTGGACTCTGAGGAGCTCTCAAAATGTTGGAGATCATAGCAACCATCGACATCGGTGCAACAAAGATCACCGCCTCCCTTTGCAACAGGGGCGGGATCATCATTCGGGTCTATCAGCGCACCAGGCTTACGGGTGATGAGGGATCGATCCCCGATCAGGTAAAGGAGTTGGTGAACACATGTTTCATCAAGGCCGGCCTGGGACCGGATCGACTTACAGCCATTGGGATCAGCACTGCAGGTCCCTTTCAGAGGATGGATGGAGAGCTGCATCTTGTTTCACCTAACATATGCGGTGGGATGGCGCCGGAGAGAGGAGTGCTCCCCAATAACTGGAGTTCCGTGCCTCTGGAGAAGGAACTGAGCAAGCATTTCAAGAACCTTGTTATCCAGAACGATGCCGTTTCGGGGGCCATGGCCGAGAGGACCTTCGGAGCGGGGAGAGGATATGACAACCTGCTGTATGTGACCTGGAGCACCGGCATCGGGACCGGAGCATTCGTGGACGGCAGGTTGATAAGGGGGAAGAACGGAAATGCCCCTCATGGCGGCCATGTCTTTCTTGGAGATTCAGGCCCCGTTTGCGGTTGCGGGAACACGTGCGATCTTGAATCTGTTGCATCGGGTACTGCGATAGCATTACAATATGGGGGTGGAGGGACAACTGCAGCGGTGTTTGAAGCCTGTTCCAAAGGGGATAGGAAAGCAAAAAAGGTCATCCAGGAAGCTGCGACCTACTTCGCAAGAGGGCTGGCGTCCATTAACTGCGTCCTCGATACGGGGCTGATAGTTATCGGTGGAAGTGTTTTCCTGAACAATGAAGATCTGCTTCTGCCGCTTTTAATGGAGGAGTTCTACAGATCGTTCCCTGCCCTCTCCAGG
>CBDVER010000143.1:0-5014 GCA_965373055.1 uncultured Thermoplasmata archaeon | reverse complement strand
AAGGAAGGTAAGATCGTTGCTGAGTGAATTGGTAACTACGATGTCGTTCCACCCGTCCTGGTCATAATCGATGTAGCTCACGAAGAGAGGTTTGAACCCGACGGTAACGTCCTCAAGCTTCGTGAACTTCCCGTTCCCGTCGTTCAACAGTATGGTGACGGTATCATCCTTGGAGTTGGATGAGACGATGTCGAGGCTGCCGTCAAGGTCGACGTCGAATATGGCCGCGGATGTGGGCTCTTTTCCCACCTTGTAATCCACGATATCATCGAAGTTGAAATCTCCATCATTCAGTAGGATGGAAATGGTGTCCGTGGGGTCCAGGTCATCCCCCCTGTTGACCGTAATGAGGTCGTAATGGCCGTCCCCGTTCATATCTTCCATGAGCGCATCGTAAGGCATGTGATATCCCAGGTCCACCGTGAAATAGTTGTTGAAGGTGGTGTTGTCAAGGGTAGATGTACCGTCGTTGAACATGATCGTGGTGGTGTTCTGAAAATAGTTGGAGGTATACAGGTCTATAAAGCCATCGTGGTTGATATCCTTGGCCCTCAGGCTGAAGGGGTAACCGCCTATATCGAACCAGTGTCTCTCGGTGGTGAAGCCACCGTTCCTATCCGATTCCAGGATGACGATCCTGAAATTCGCCTCGTCGGCCGAGGCCCCGTCGATATATCCGTCGTTGTTGAAATCCGCAAGTATGACCGCATAGGGTTCCAGGCCGATCGGGTACTCCTTGTTCGGTGAAAAACCCCCCACACCATCGTTTCTCAAAACGGAGACAGTGGACCCGAAATAGTTGGCCGTTGCGATCTCGGGAGCACCATCATTGTTGAGGTCATGGGCGAATACGCCCCTGGGGCTGTTTCCCGTTCTGTATTGCCTGTAAGTGCCGAATACTCCCCCCTTGAGGTTTATCAGTACTGAGACCGTGCCGTTGCTTCCGGCCACCTGCGTCTTTGACCTCCGGTCAGATGTTATCACATCCAGGTCACCGTCGCCGTCGAAGTCGACTAGTTCGAAAGATGATGGGCTCATTCCGGTATAGTACATCGTGTAATCGCCGAAATAGCCGTCTGCCTTTCCAGGGAAGATCATGATCGAATCGGCCGATTTGGACAGGACGACCATATCCAGACGGCCGTCCCCGTCCAGATCCGAGAGGACCTGGGAGATGGGATCATATGCCTTCAGGCTCTCGCAGTCCAATTCGCTGACAGTGCCTCTCAGGAAATCGCCGTTGCCGTCGCTGAGGATGTATGAGACCTCATTGTATCCCCAGTTGGTCATGGAGATGTCAGGTCTTCCGTCCTGGTTGATATCTCCGATGTCAATTGACAGCACCCCTTTCTGTGTCTTGAGATCATTGACATATCTGGTGAAATTTTCCAATCCGTTGTTCCTCCAGACGGATACGGTGTGGTACCAGGAGAGGTATCTGTTATTCTCGGGATCGAATATCTCCTGGTCCACGTCCCCGGAATTGGAAACGATAAGGTCGTCAAGGGAATCCCCGTCCATATCATATACCTCAACGGACTGGGGGTTTCTCTCGGTGGGAAGTTCAAAGTACGGCTCGAAGAAACCCTCACCGTCGTTCCTGAAGAAGGAGATCGAGTCATCGGTCAGGGATGAGACGCCTATGTCCAGATCGCCATCTCCCTCGATATCGATGAATACCAGGTCCGTGGGGATCCTGCCCACGTTGAGCGGGTCCATCCGGGCTCTCAGCTCCCCGTGTCCGTCATTGAGGAATATCCGAAGGTCATGTGAATCCTCGCAGATCACCGCAGCGTCGGGAAACCCGTCACCTGACAGGTCATCCACCTCGACCTTGATCGGGGACTCACCGACGTCGATGGTCTGCACCTTCCTGAGTGAGTACTCTCCGATGTTTTCCATGACCATCATGTTGTTATCGACGTAGTTGATCACAACTATGTCAGGGTCCAGATCACCGTCCAGGTCTCCGTATCCCAAGTCGGTTGGCGCCCTTCCCGCCTCGAAACTATATCTTCCGGGGGGAAGTATCCCTTCCACGTCCATGGAGGCCTTGATCACCCGGGCATCGGAGGGCATCTCGATATACACCTCTTCTCCGTTGTAGGTGGCCTTCAGGAGCACCTCCTCGCTCCCCCCCATGAACTGCGTTATTATCCCGGTCTCACCAACCTCATCCCCTTCATCGAGGATGATCATGACCGCCAGATAGCCCAGGATGATAAGCATCAGGGAGACCAGGGATATCATTGCTATCTTCAGGGGTTTTGTGTCGGAGGCCTCCTTCTGTTCCGGATCCTTCCGGTACCGGCGTCTTTGTGCTCGGCCATCTGAGGGACGTTCCAGTTCCGAATGGCGTGGCGCCCTTCCGGTGCCGGTAACTCTCCTTTCCCCCTTAATCGGAGGATATACATCTTTCATTTACCCACCCCTGTTCCGTGCTATGGCGGCATGTAGTATAGCGATGATAAAAGATCATCTATACCATTAATCAATCCTCACCAGTATTTATACTAACCTGTACAGCTGTGGCAATATAAAGGGCGTATTTGAGATCCGGTCTGATATGTCATTCGGGCCCGATAAGCTATTTCGTGGGAAGAAGGGGTGTCGCCATCTTTGGATATGAGACCCTGAGCAAAATCTCGTTCCCCCTGCCTGTGACGGATGGAAGGGAGGTCTCTATCGCGAGCAGGGGGTCGTTGTTCTCCTCGGAGAGGTGGGACAGGATAACTATCGATGTCCTGTCTCCCACGACAATATCGAGAAAATCCCTGCACTGCTGGTTCGACAGGTGTCCGTTATCCTCCTTGATCCTATCCTTGAGATGCCTGGGATATCTACCCTTTTCAAGCATGGTAGGGTCGTAATTTGACTCTATGACGAGGAAATCGAGGTTTGTGAATCGGTCTATAATATCCTGGTCGACATGTCCAAGGTCTGTTGCGATGCCCAATCTCTCGTTTTTTGTCTCAACCAGGAATCCGAATGGTTCGATCGCATCGTGAGGCAGGGTGATCGGCGTTATCGTAAGGGTGCCTACCTCATATCGATCCCCATCTACTATGTAAACGGCATCAAGCTCTCTATCCTGGTCTATGTACCAGTGAACCGATTGAGATAGGTAGATAGGACATGCGTACCTCTTTGCCAGCTTGACAACGGATCTTACGTGGTCCATATGTTCGTGGCTGATGAATATCCCCTCTATGGTATCTGTGATCTTTTCGATATGTTCTATCAGGTACCTGCCGGGGAGCCCCGCGTCTATGAGAATGGATGTATCTCCATCCGTGACAAGAGTGGAATTTCCCCTGCTGGAGCTTCCCAGCACACAGAAGCGAAGAGGTCTCCCGGCCATCAGGTATCCACCTCAGGAAAATAATCGGACCCCTTGAAATCAGAACACACTGCGATGGTGCGTATGTCATAGGGTTTCGGGAAAAATGGTCTGATATCCCTTTTCTTGTATCGTCGGTCCATGAGGACGATCAGGTTGTGTTCCTTTCCAGACCTCCTCAGGCAGTTGCCTATGGTCCCAAGGGCCGATTGAATGGCTGGAAGCCAGACCGATATCACATATCCCAGGTCGCTTGAACCCCTGGTCTCGAACTTCTTCCTGAAGTACCTCTTTTTCTGTTCGGATGCAGGTCCGGGGGGAGGGATGTGCATTCCGACGAGGACCGTGGTCTCCCCGGAGAGATCACCGCTGTCAAGGGCCCTTGATGTGGAACCTTTCTGCACGCAGAAAACGGCATTGTTCTCCGCGTTCTTAACACTCTCAATAAAGCTGCGCCTCTCATCCTGGCTGGAGCCCCTTATCTCGGTGACGGCAGGTTTTTCAAGGGAGTACATGTCCATGTGATCGAGGACGTTTCCCATGAGGTCGTATGAGGGGAATATCACGAATGTCCGTCCCGGCGTGGTATTTATAACCCTCTTGAGGTTCTCCCCTATCAGTGTGTAAACCTCCTCGTTCCGCTTTTTCAAGGACGTATCCATGTTGGTGAAGCAGCAGATATGAGTTCTATCGAGCAGGTCCTTATCGATATAAGATCTGCTGAGTACGTCTTCCATGTTGATGCCAAGCAGCTGGGCGAAGATGTTATGCGGATAGAGGGAATCCCCTATGAAGAAGGAGGATCCCACGTGTGAGAGGACGTTCTCCACAACGTCATGCGGATCGAGAAGGCTGACGCGGATCATAAGGCCGTTCTCGTCATCTGCGGCCATCCTGGCAAGGCCGGAGAACTGGCTTCTCCAGAGGCTCAGGAACAGGTAGAGGTCATTGGCCTTTTTTCTGGACCCGACGGTGGAGAAACATCCCCCTGCAGATAGTATTCCTCTAAGTCCCTGGATGATGTCAGCAAGGGAGATGTTGAGGTTCAAATCCAGGAGGGCTTCGCGGTACAACGAGTTAAGCTGGGTTTTCTCTATCTGTTTCCCCACCTCGATCTGGTCGATCATCCTCTTGAGGGAATCGAAGACGGCCTGGAGCGCATTTAGGTATCTCTCCTCAAGTCCGGGCAGGTCCCAATCCTTCGCGTAAAGTTCCTCCCTTCTGACGTTGAAGGTGTATTTGTTCCATACGTGTTCGAGAAGTGAGAAGGGATCGAGGATAACGAGCAGGGTCTCCTTTGGCCTTCTTCCGAGGATATCGAGGCACATCTCCCAGCCATCGTTGAAGATGAGTTCGAAATCGGAGATTATAATGTCTGCATCCGCAGCTGAATCGAAGAGGTATTTGGAAGGACACATCCCCTTTTCGATCAGTTCCTCTGTCTGCTCTGGCGTTGTGTTTCCCCCATCCTGGGCGATCCTTCTGAATGTATCCAGATCGAAGTTCTTCAGGTATGGGCAGCTGTTGTAAACGAAATCTCCGCTACAGTAGGTGGACAGTTCCGATACCCCTACAGAGGTGTGGGAGGCCGGGCAGACGAGGTATTCGGTATCTATGCGAATGGAGGATAGAGTGGTGCCAACGTCCTCGCCGAGGATCTCATGTGCCCATCTC
>CBDVER010000142.1:0-5035 GCA_965373055.1 uncultured Thermoplasmata archaeon | reverse complement strand
GCCGGTCTGCATCGCCTGGAATGCTGCCGCCCCCTCCTGGCCCCTGACCTCCCCTATGATGATGTAATCGGGCCTTGAGCGGAGCGCGGTCTTGACCAGGTCGAACAGCTCCACCTTCGCCTCGTCGAACACCGTCTCCCTGGTGATCAGCCTCTGCCATACGTCATGGGGCACCACCACCTCCGGCGTATCCTCCGCGGAATATATCTTCTTCCTGAAGTTGATGAACGACAGCATTGAATTCAAGGTCGTCGTCTTGCCAGAGGCCGTTTCCCCTGATACGAAGAGCGACATCCCGTACTCAAGGCACATCCACAGATAGGCGGCCATCTTTGCGGACATGGTCCCCCATTTGACGAGCTGGACCATGGTCGGGGGCTTCTCGAAGAACTTCCTGATGGTGAAGGATGCCCCCTCCTTCGAAACGTCCTCGGAGTAGATGATGTTGATCCTGCTGCCATCCTGTAGGGCCCCATCAACGATGGGCCTGGAATCCGTTACCGGCCTCCCCATCTTCTCGGCCACGGACCTTATGTAGTCATCCAGCTCCTTCTCCGTGTGGAACCGGAGGTTGGTCTTGAGCATCCCGAAGACCTTGTGGACCACGGAGATGTACTTCAGACCCACCGAGTGGATATCCTCGAGGTAGGGATCCTTGATCAGGGGCTCTATCACACCACCGTGGATCAGGTCCCTCTCGAGATGGTAGAGCATCCTTTCGGATTCGCTCCGGGATATCGAGACCTTCCACGGCTTGAAACGGTCCATTATGGACCCACCCCCCTTGGAGATGGTGACCATCTTGAATAGATATGGAATGGCCTCCTCCATCTCCTTACCCTTCGCCTCCACCGGAGCGAGCTCGAGGATCCTCTCCTTGATCGCATCCACCTTCTCCCTCTCCTCATCGGACAGGGGGGGCTGGATCGCACTGTAGATCCTGCCTCCATCTTTCAGGTCGAACACGTGGATGAAGATCGGGTCTCCGACCGGGTAAATGACGCTGACCTTCTTCTGCCCGCCCATCTCCAGGGTCAGCCCATCCACGAATGTGGGCTCCATGCCCCCTCTGGCAAGGTGCTGCTCGACGTACTCCCTCAGATGCGGGTTCCTCTCCTTCTGGTCCTCAACATCCATCATCAAACACCTCATGCCACCGTCGTGATATCCACGATGAAACCCGCCCTTGGCTCTATTCTGAATCCAACGGCGTTGCTGACGGGCCCCAGGGCATGTGAGTACCGGGTCACGTACATGATGTGCTCCATGGTCCCCTCAACAAATTCCGTTTTCAGCTCTATCAATATATCCGCCACCGACCTGAACGGGCTCATTATCGATTCGCTCAGGTCCGAGGGGTCGATGGTCAGTATGATCGCCCTGTTCCTCCCCGTGATCTTCTTGAAGAAGGAGATCATCTCCAGCGATCTGGACTCATCTATGTCGTTCATCACCAGGGCGGAGAAGGTATCCACGGCGATAACGTCGGTCTCGTAGAGACCCTTTGTCGTCCTTAGCCTCTGGAGGAAATCCGTCCTTTTTTTTGCCGTTCCGATTATCGGGAACACCGGTACGAACCTCATGGAACCATCCATGACGTTCTTCTTGATCGGATAATCCAGGGAGTCCATCTGGTCCAGAAAGCCCTTGGTGGTCATCTCCGTCGATATCAGGGTCGTGGAGTGATGGTGGAGCATGAAACCGTATATCAGCCTCTGGAGGATGGCGGATTTTCCGCTTCCCACAGGTCCCGATATAATGGTGAGAGTTCCCTTTGGGAGCCCCCCTCCCAGATGTCTGTGCAGGCCGTCCCTCTCGAAGTTGAACTTGATCAGGTTGGAGCTCTTACCTTCCATCTCAGCTCCCCCTTATCCTGAATATGATGATGTCCTGGGAGTGACCTGATATCTTCCCCCCTGATGTCATTCCGGCCGTGGAGGCGAACCCGTGGTAATCCACCCCCTCCACAAGGCCGGAAGAGGTGAAGTTAACCTCCACGACCCCGCCGGGGGACCAGACCGTCCCACCGCCGATCAACCTTACGGCGATCGAGGACCCTCCTCTCGCCGTTCCGTTCGCGGAGACGACGATATCATCCATTGAAAGGTCCCCGATCCCGACGTTCATGAGATAATATGTGACATTGCCGGTGGAATTCTCGTATGGGACGTTCCCGGGGTCGTTGATGATGACCAGATGTGAGCGGATCTCCTGCCTCATCCTCTCCGCCTCATCCTCGAGATCGCCGGAGAGATCATCGGCGATATTGATGAAAACAGAGGCCACGGTCGCGGCGATGAGCAGGGCTGCAATGAAGAATATCATCTCGGATACCGCTGTTCCTGCCATATTCATTCAACTCCTCTATACCTCACAGGCCGATCCGACCCCCCATGGGCCCACCACCATCACGGAGGATGGGGAGGTCACGTTATCGACCCTGATAAGCAGCTCCTGGTTCGGATAACAGTAGGTTGATGGAGCTGGCCGGGAGGGCACGATGGTCCCGTTCACCAATACGTGGATCTCGCCAACGTCCCAAACGGTGGTCCCACCGTTGGAAAGGGTCAGGTTCATCACCGATGTGGACCCGTTGAGATAGCACGATGATATCGATAGGTCCGTGTTGCGGATCTCCAGCAGCTCCTCTGAGAGCTCCTCCCTGGCATCCTTGAGGTCATCGCTTGCGCTCTGGATCGAGGGTTGTGCCACGGACAACCCTATAACGAATCCAAGCAGAATGACCCCAAATGCAACCGCACCTCCAGTCGACATCAGCCCCCCTCATTCCATTATCCTCTTGATATATCCAAGGGATTCCACGTGGTCGTCCGCGTCCATCTTCCAGCTGGCCTTCTTTCCTTCCCCGTGTACGGGCGGAAAGCTCATCCCTCTGGCGACACCCATGATCCGATCCTGGAGAGCCTCGTCTATCCATTCAAGATCGACATAGTAATCCAGCACGGACTCCAGTCCCTCCTTCCCCACCCTCTCGACCAGGAAAAGGGCCCACTTGAGTATAACCTCCTCAGATTCCAGATCGCGCCCCCACTCCTCCTCGTCGCCGAAGATCTCGGAGACCGGCTTGAACTCCTCGACCTCCTCGTCCTCCTCGGGCTCGATATCCCTCTTCCTCTGGAGAGGGGGGATGTCGATGAAGGGGTTGATGTTGGCTGAGATCAGGTCGTAGAGGCCGGAGAGCTCGCTCACCGTTGTCTCCATGTCCTTCATGGTGTTCTTGAGCCCCTCAAGGCTACGGACCAGATAGGATATCCGATCCATCTCGACCCTTAGGTCCTTCACCTCGCTCTCGATAACGGATACCGTGTGTTTTATATCCTCCACCCGGTCCCTTGTCCTCTGAAGGTCATCCTCGATCTTGTAGATCTGCTGGGGGTTGCCGGCGACATATGTGGTCCTGTCGCCGGGTCCCTTTGATTTAGTGGGATCCCGGGAGGGAGTCCTTTCGGATCCCTCCGGGTCCTCGGTATGGATGGGTTTGACCTTCCTGCCGCTGACCATGGGAGGCCCAATGCTCACCTCGTACCTCTCTATGTCCCCTCCGTTGATCTCCTCCTCCTCGATCACGAATTCGACGTTCGATCTCCTCTTTCTTTCTGGGCCCATGTTCCTCCTCCCGGAAGATCACTCGTCCAGAAGGACCACACCGCTAGGGGGATAGGCGGAGGGGGTCCTCCAGAGGTCCTTGGTCACGGTGCCGCTCGTTGTCACCTTCGTGTATATCTGAAGGGTCGATGCCTCCGATAGCGCGGTCGTGCTCAGGCCGAGATCAATGGTAATGAACAGAGATGTCCTCTCGCCAAGTACGTATTCGCCGCTTGTGGGATCGTACGTGTTCAGCGGATCAGATACCTCGGTCGTGGAGTACATCAATGCCGTGGCCTGGGTGGGATTGTTTACATTGTACGTTAGATCCTGGGAGACCGCACTCCCGCTGCTGGACGTGGCAACCACGTGAAGGATAATGTCCCTCATGTCGATGCCGCTGGATCCGTAGAGGTCCAGATACAGGTCGACCGAATCGATGTCGCCAGAAGCGTCCAGTGAGCCCTCGGCAAGCCAAATTATAATCTTGCCTGACAGAAGGGCCTCTGCATCCTGTCCTGCCTGTTCACTTCTCTCCTCCAGGTCCTCTGCGGTCCCGATTATCACTGCAGCCGCGATGGCTGCCACGAGGATCAGGGCTATGAACACTATGAGCGTCCCTATCCCGATCGCTCCGATCTCATCTTTTTTCTTCATTCTTCTCATTTCCATCACTCCATTTCAGATTATCATCGATATCTCTTTTTCTCCCTCTTTCGGCCCTTCATCATCCTGCTTATCCTTCTGGGAAAGCTTGAAGGGGCCATTGTGATCAGATTATATTCCGCCTCCACCGCCCTGAAATCGGTTCGGGCGTTCTCGTTTATCTCCATCTCGAGGTCCTCGTCCTCAATGTCCTCGTCATCTTCGTTGTTACCGAGAAGGTCAGACGAATCCTCTGATTCGTCTTCGTCGTACTCCTCCTCCTCGATATCCGGTATCTCATCGGGTTCATCATCCTCATCATCATAGTCAAGATCATCTTCTAAGCCATCATCATCAGAGCCGACACTTTCTGAGCGATTACTTTCGCGAAGATAAGGCGAATCTTCGGATTCGTCAGAATCGTCCCCCTCCTTGATCATGTCCTCCTCGTCCACGCCGCGGTCCAGGACCACGACGTTATCCTCCGCCTCGATCCACTTCTCCATCGAGGCGGGGGTCAGTTTGAAATCAACGGTCTCCGACCCGTAAGGCGACACGTGTTCGATGATGCCCTGGGCCGGGTCCGGCTCCATGCTGGCCGGTATCATCGGAAGGACGATGATATCCCTGATTATCTGGTCGCTGTTGTTCTCCACGGTGATGGAATAGCTCGCCTCACCGTCCCTCGAGGTGAGCCTGGTCCGCATGACCACCCCGCCACCCCTCAGAACCTCCCGTCCCACCCCCACGTTCCAATCTTTCTTCTTTGGCACGAGCACAAAGG
>CBDVER010000141.1:0-5038 GCA_965373055.1 uncultured Thermoplasmata archaeon | reverse complement strand
CCCTCTTCATCATGTCCCTCTTCAACGGCTCCGGCATCCTGATCACGATAAGAAGGGGGTTGTCCACACCGAAAGGGGCCATCCTTGGCAACCTGATGA
Organism: uncultured Thermoplasmata archaeon; assembly: GCA_965373055.1. Lineage (GTDB taxonomy): Archaea > Thermoplasmatota > Penumbrarchaeia > Penumbrarchaeales > Penumbrarchaeaceae > JAGLEG01. Next base: position 4,939 of record CBDVER010000141.1, on the reverse strand, counting down.
TGATAGGAGGTGGGCTGAACCTCTTCTACCTTGGCATTCCCATCCCCTCGGCGCCTGCGGGGATCATCTTCATCGTGCTTGTCGATCTCTGGATGATCATCGATGCCATGACCGATTCCAGACCATTCAAGGGCGAGCCGATAGAGATCGGACCCAGGGGAAAGCGGAGGATCCTGGGGTTCTCCGAACCACGAAAGGGTAGGCGGACGCCACACGTGTTCGGATATGGCATGACCATCTCCAACTCGATCGCTTTCCTGCTTGTGATCGCACTCACGATGTCCATGAACTGGGCACATGCTCCCACGGGAACCTTCCTCAAGGATCAGCTTCCGTTCCTGATGTTCTTTGGGATGGTCCTTCTAGCCCTGGGTGGGTTCTCATGCTCCAAGGTCAACATGGACGAGCCCTCTCCCAAGATCATGGAGGAGCTCCATCTGGGCAAGGGATCCCCTGCGACCGCTGCGGGAAAAGGGGCAGGTAAACTCCATTCCGGAGGCCGTGTCTCGGGCAGGCTCAAGGTACAGTGGATAACCATCGGTGCGCTGACCCTATGCCTGATATTCATCTCCATGGGGCTCTCTTTCTTCCTGTATGATATCGGGGAGAGGGACGTTGCCCTGGACGGGGAGGTGAAGGTTGTCACCTACAATATCCATCAGGGGTTCTCCAACGATGGAAGGGTGGACCTGGTCGAGGTGTTCGAGGAGCTTGAACGGATAGATGCGGACGTCATATTCCTCCAGGAATCGGAGGGAATATGGCCTCACTCCGGGGTTGTGGACCCGGTGAAGTTCCTGGCACAGAGGCTGGATATGAACTTCGTTCGGGGGCCGGAGGTGAAGGAGGGGATATACGGCGTATCGATCATATCCAGGACGCGGCTGACCGATCAGAAGGTCCACTTCCTGGATTCCCGGGAGGACCAGAGGGTGGCGGTATCGTGCAGGGCAACGGTGAGCGGGCGTGAGATCACGTTGATATCGGTACACATCGGGCTATCGGAGGAGGACAGAAGCGTGCAGATAGCACAGCTCTCCGGGATCATCATGGATATGGATGGAGAGGTGATCGTCGGTGGGGACTTCAACACCGAGCCGGACGACCCGATAATGGCGCATATGAACGGCGCCCTCTTCGGGGATGCGTTCAACGGGGGAAACGTCAGCAATGTGACATCGTTGGGCCTCATCAGCGCATGGCATGCCGCACAGGGTAGAAATGCTGACACCCCCACATTCCCCGCCGTGGGGATAGACCTTCCCTTGGAGCATATCGATTACATCCTCTTCTCTCCTACCATGCTGTGTGTTGAGGCTGGGATCGAGGACGGGGCCGCGGCATCCGATCACAGGCCCGTCTGGGCGATCCTGAGACCATAGGCAAGAGATTTTATCGATGTTCACGTTCTTGCAGATGGAGAAGATACCATGTCCATCGTTGATAGCGTTCTTGAAAAGATAGGTGGTTCGAGGGATGAGATGATAGAATTCGCCTCGGACATATTCTCGATACCTGCGATAGCGCCCCAATCCGGCGGGGATGGGGAGATGAAGAAGGTGAAGAGGATCCTGGAGCTTGTCGGGGATTGGGGCTTCGACGAGGTTCTCTGGTTCAATGCACCAGACGACAGGGTTCCGGAAGGGGAGAGGCCGAACCTGCTTCTGGGGGTCAAGGGCAGCGAGGAGGGATTGGTCCCACTATGGGTGTTCGCCCATACGGACGTGGTCCCTCCCGGGGATAAATGGACGGCGGACCCCTGGAAGCTCCGCATCGAAGGGGAGAATATGATCTGCAGGGGGGTGGAGGACAACGGGCAGGCTATCGTCTGTTCTCTCTTCGCCCTCAGGGCGATCCTGGAGGAGGGGGGCAGGCCGAAAAGGGATATCAATATCATGCTGGTGGCGGACGAGGAGGTGGGCTCCGAGAAAGGGATAACCTACCTCCTGGAGCACCATGGTGAGATGTTCGGGGAGGACCACCTGTTCATGGTGCCGGATGCAGGTGAGGCGGATGGGTCCATGATAGAGGTCGCCGAGAAATCCATCATGTGGCTGAGGATCAAGACGATCGGAAAGACCGTCCACGCCTCGATGCCGGACAAGGGGATAAACGCCAACCTGGTGGCCATGAGGTTCCTCACCATGATGTACGATGAGCTCCACGACAGATACCCGGACAGGGAGGATCTCTTCGACCCCCCCATATCCACCTTCGAGCCCACCAGAAGGGAGGCCAACGTGCCCAACGTGAACTCGATCCCGGGGGAGGACATCTCATATTATGACTGCCGGATCATGCCCCAGTACGACCCCCACGAGGTGCTCGATCACATCAAGATGAGGGCAAACTATTTCGGGGCCAAACACCACGTTAGGTTCGAGATCACCACGGAGCAGATGGAAAGGGCGGCGCCCCCCACGTCACCGGATCACCCCATTGTAAAGATGATAGCCACGGCCGTGAAAGAGGTCTACGGCGTGGAGGCCACCGCACAGGGGATCGGAGGTGGTACATGTGCCGCCATTCTCAGAAGGGCGGGGTATCCCTCCGCGGTATGGGGCAAGATGGAGGATTGTGCCCACATGCCGGATGAGTTCGCCCCCATTGAAAACTATATCGGTGATGCAAAGGTGTTCGCCAGGATATTCCTGTCCTGAAGGGAGAGGGCGGCCTTCTACACCCGTTTGGTGGAGGAGCAATAGGGTAGGCAACGCGGTAGGGCTCTGTTTTAGGGGGTCAATGATACTCACCTGCTGGTGAACCTGCGGTGCTCCTCCTCCAGCTCCCCATGGAGGACGTCGGTCCACTCCTTCAGCTCGACGACCTGGAAGTCGCCCAGGGAGGAGATGTTCTTTCCGCAGCTCTTGGAAAGGACCGCTTTGAGGGGCTCTCTATTGTTGATGTTCTCCACCATGAAATTCCCCGCCGCCCGTTCCGACTTGAACGGCCCGAATGCGGTCTGGTTATGATGAGCGTATTCCACATCATCGTCGATCTCGTATTTGACCTCACAAAGAACGATATAAGATTTCATACTTTCCACACTGGTACCATGGGCCCCAGGGCATAAATAATTTCATATTTTTTGGGGGTTTTTTCAATGATATCATTGGAATAACATCAGAATATCTTTAACGGAAGAGGGAGATGCTTTGACAAAGTGATGTGGAGAGAACACTGTTGAGGGTTATTGACTCGTTGAAAAGAAGGCTCCAGGATTCCAAACCCATGAACCTGGTCATATACGGATATGTAACATATATCGTGCTCGGAGCGATACTGCTTCTGCTTCCCATCTCACAGGCGAACCCGGTGAGCATCCTGGACAACCTCTTCGTATCGACAAGCGCGGTGTCGACGACGGGGCTGTCTCCCATCGATATCGACGATGATTACACGCATGTCGGCCAGGTGGTCCTGCTGGTCCTGATCCAGTTCGGCGGGATAGGTTACATGACCTTCTCATCCTTTGTGATACTCACCAGCAAGAAGGAGATGACGGATGGAAGGAAACACATATCGCGCACCGTGTTCTCGATCCCGGAGAACTTCATCATCGAGAGGTTCGTCACCTCGGTCATCGTCTTCACGTTACTGATAGAGGCCGCAGGTGCCGTGGGCCTCTATTTCGTATTCTCCTCACATGGGGTTGAGAACCCCCTCTGGAGCGCCATCGTCCACTCCAACTCTGCCTTCTGCACCGCTGGATTCTCCATCTACGGCTCCAACCTCATGGAGATACGGGGGGATTTCTGGCTCAAATTCAACATATCCGCGCTCAGCTTCGCCGGAGCGATAGGCTTCATAGTCTTTGTTGACCTCTGGAGGAGGATCCGGGGCAAGCAGGATCGGCTTTCACTCACCTCCATGATCATCATCAGGACCACGTTCTGGCTGGTGATACTGGGAACGATATTGATATTCATAACGGAGACCTCACTGTACGATCTGCCTGTATGGGAGAGGATCATGGCCTCCTTCTTCCAGGTGATGACGTCGCTCACGACCGTGGGGTACAATACGATAGAGATAGGGGCCCTTGCCAGGTCCGTGCTCCTGCTCACCGCCATATTCATGATCATAGGGGCGTCCCCGGCAGGTACGGGTGGAGGGCTCAAGACGACCACGTTCACGACGATCATCGGGCTGACCAGAAGCGTTATCAGGGGGAAGAGGACCGTGACGTTCTGGAAGGCCAACATCCCTGCAGACAGGGTCAGGACAGCAGTGGCCACACTGGGACTGTACATGACCTCCCTGGCGTTGGGGGCCTATCTATTACTGATGACCGAGGCGGGGAGCGCGGGCGTCATGGATATCTTCTTCGAGGCAGCCTCGGCGCTGGGCACCGTGGGGCTCAGCACGGGATTGACCTCCCACCTGTCCGTAATGGGAAAGCTGATCATCATCCTGCTGATGTTCATCGGCAGGGTGGGGCCCCTGACCTTCGGTGTGGCGATATTCGTCAAGAACAAGCTCATATTCGATAATAAACGGACGGACCTTGCCATCTGATGCGGCCAAACCCATCAGGGATCAGGGGATTATCGACATCATACTCCGCGTAGTTACAAAAAGGGTTTTATAAGGGCCCATATTATCCGCTTAACTAGAAACGCCTGAAAGTAAGGTCATCGGGGTCAAAGATATGGATGCGGATCACTTCAAGATCTCAGCCGAGCTGCTGCAGAAGAATGCTACCAAGTCATCGGTCAGGGACCTCAATGCGGAGTTCCAGATGAAAGGGGGCAAGGTGATCCATAAGGCGTCCAAGCACGGGTCCGTATTTTTACTATCACATTCCGATCAGAAATACCTGGAGGAGTTCAGGATCAGATTGTTCATGGAGCTGGGCCTGTTGAAACCGGAGGAGGTCCCAAAGGAGTTCAGGAAGAAGTCCGCCCCCGCCCCGAGATACGGGGAGGCCCACAAGCTC
>CBDVER010000140.1:0-5040 GCA_965373055.1 uncultured Thermoplasmata archaeon | reverse complement strand
CGGAGGCTCGATATCCCCCTCCATGATCCCTTCCTCCATGGGAGGTTCCAGGGCCTCCTCGTCCAGGTATTGGTCATCCATCTCCCCGGGGAGATCGTCCTGTGCTTCCATCTCCTCCTCGTTCTCCTCCATGAGATCCGGAGGGGCGATATCCTCGTCGTCTCCCTTCCTCATGAATATCACAAGACCGACGATGATGGCCAGAACGACCAATACGATGAGGACCAGCGCGATCATCATGGCCGTGTTGTCCTCATCATCCCCGGTCCTGTTATCATCCCCGGGAGTTTCATCGTCGATGGGCGTATCATCCTCCTTCTCAACCTTCGGGATGCCTCCATCAATGAGCACAGATCCGTCCTCCTGTACGTAGATGCGGAATGGATCGTAGGGCTGTTCCCCGTCCACCAGGACGAAACAGAAGTAGCTTGCTACAGGGACACCCTGTGGGAATTCGGCGTTCCCGTCCTCACCCGTTGTAGCCGTGAAATCCTGATCACTGGCGTTGACGATGGAGATGGTGATCTCCGCTCCAACGACCGGCGTATCATCGTCATACAGGAAGGGACCAACGGTTGGGTACGCCAATGGGATCACAACCTCCTCCTCGACTGTGACATACACGGTGGAGATCCCGCTGAGGTTCCCGTCCTCATCCCTTACCTGCAGGGTGAATATGTATATGCCCGGTGCGGTGGGCGTGAAAGACGGCGCCTGGGTATCCTCATCGTCCAGTGCCACGGAATGGCTCGTGCATTCCCATATGTATTCGGTTATATTGCCATCCTCATCGGTAGATCCCGAGCCGTCAAGGGCCACCATGTCCCCGAGCGTTACCGTCTGGTTCTCCCCCGCATCCGCCACCGGAGGAATATTGGGCACCTCTTCGACGAAGAGCCACATATACGCATCCTCGCTCCAGGCCCCCTCGTTGTCTCCAACGGTCAGCGTGAAGTCGTAGGTCCCCACCTCGAGAGGCGCGAACCACGGATGTGCGGAGTCCGCATCCATCAGCGAGACCGTATGGTTTGTACATGTCCAGTTGTAATGGTCCACGGCCCCGTCAATATCGATCGACATGCTCCCGTTGAGCGTCGCCGTCTCGCCGATCGTTATGGTGATATTATCTCCGGCGTCGGCCATCGGAATTATGTTGAAATACGGCTCCTCTACCGTAATGGTCACCTGATCCTCTGCAGACCAGGACCCGTTGTCATCCCTCACCCTCAGGGTGAACAGATAATCCTCAGCCGAGCCGGGTATGAACGAAGGGGTGGAGCTGTTCCCATCTGTCATCGTCACATCGTGGCTGGTGCAGTTCCATTTCCAGGTCACAATGGATCCATCCTCATCCGAGGACCCGGACCCGTCAAGATAGACGGTATCGCCCAGCGTCACGGCCTGATCCTCTCCAGCGTCCGCAGAAGGAGGTAGGTTCACACCGGGTTCCATTACGGTGATGTCCACGCTGTCCTCGTCCCTGCTCCAGTTACCCTGATCGTCCTGCACTTTCAGGGTGAAGGTGTACACCTCGGCGACGTCGGGTGTGAAGGATGGGCCCGCCGAATCCTCATTATCAAGGGCCACGGCATGACTTGTGCAGGTCCAGTTGTAATGTTCCACTATCCCATCGGGATCGGAGGACTTCGAACCGTTCAGAACAACGATCGATCCAAGTGTTACGGACCTATCTGAACCCGCATCTGCGACGGGGGGTTCATCCGGTTTTATCGCGGTTATGGTGACGCTGTCCTCGTCGGTCTGGTTCGACCAGGCATTCCTGCTGTCCTTCACGGCGAGCGTAATGACGTAGGTCCCGGAGATATCCGGCGTAAAGGATGGAGTTGCCGAGAACTGATTTGGGATCAGAGAATTATCCCTTATGAGCGACCCGACGGGGTACGACGAGACGTTCCAGTTGTAGGTCAGAATGGTGCCACTGGCGTCCCCGGCAGGTGCATCCTCGGGATCGGAGCTGCCGGTGCCGTCCAGGTCCACCACCTCCTTAATCATTACCTCCTGATCGTCCCCGGCGTCCGGCATGGGGGAGCTGTTGTTTACCTCCCCCCATGACAGGTTGGTCCTGTAAACCTTCACGCCGGACCCCCAGGTGGCCCCGGAGATATCCAGGTCGTCGTCGTTGTCCACGTCCAGGAACTGGCAGCCGTAATAGGTTCCACCTGTCGGAAGCCCTTTCCCTGTAACCTGGGTCCATGCGAACGATGTCCCGGGGCTATCAGACCCATTGCCGAGGAACAGGTACAAACCCGAGCCCGCCTTGCCCGCAAGCAGGTCAAGGTCCCCGTCGTGGTCGATGTCAGCAAGGTCCATCTGGGCGAACCTTCCCGACGTTCCGAAGTTGGACGGGAAGGAGCCGGCGGTCCAGCTGAAATCGGTCCCTGTCACACCTCCTCCATTTCCCAGCAGTAGCCTCATCCCGTTGCTGGTCGTACCCATAACGATATCCATATTCCCGTCATTGTTCACATCGCCCAGTACAACGCCCAGCCCCGATATCCCAACGGAGGATGGAAGTGAGCTGGACCTGCTGGTCCAACCGTTTCCATTTGCGTTTTGAGTATAGATCACAAGGCCCGTGGAGGAGTATCCAACCGATACGATGTCGGGCAAGCTGTCGTTATTGAGATCTCCCAGGTCTATCGCAGTAAACTCCCCTGTTGTGGGAAGTCCGTTGCTGTTTCCTGTCCAGGATATGGGCGCCGATCCCGAGCCGTAGTAGACCTTGATACCTAGTGTGTTGCCTCTTGAATGGGTGATGGCCAGGTCCAGACCGGACCCCTTGGTGAAGTTTCCCAGGAATAACCCGTTTGTCTGACCCGTTGTTAGAGGCGATGTTATCCCCGATGTGGACCATGAACCGGAGGAGTGCTCCCAAGCTCCCACGCCTTTGATCGTACCCGAGGCAGTACCCCATCCTTCATTGCAGGCGTATAGCTCCATGTTGCCGTCCCCGTCAGCATCGCCGAAAGCAACCCCTCCCCAGCTGTCCGCGGAGGGCAGCCCCGTCGATGTTGAGGTCCATGTGCCTGATCCGTTGCCCTTGTAAACATAAAGACCCTGGGTGTTCGCCGACCCGTAATCCTCCCCTCCGAACGCCATGTCGATGTTCCCGTCCCCGTCGACGTCTCCCACGGCAATGGCATTGTAGCTCCCGCCTGTGGGAAGGCCGGTGGAGTATCCCGTCTCGAGAGCATTGATGGGAACACCTTCGGCCTCCATTTCTATCGACATGGCAAAAGAGATGATCAGGAGCGATAGTGCAATGAAAATGGTTCGATATTTCAAGTAAGTCCCCCGTGTGCGGTATTGTTACCCTCTATCAAGGATATATGTCCAAACCCACTTTTCGATTATTTAACCGTTTTGAGGGGCTTCCCGTAAGAGAATTATTACGGATTTTCCTGATAACCTGGTTATACTGTAAGCAACCATATACAATCCTGTTACTCATTAAATAATTCTGAGGTAAACTACTTATAATCGTTCAATATCGCATTCTATATTGGATTTTACAGGAGAAATGGGATATGGAAACAAGTCCGATCATCCAATCAAAGGGCCTCGTTAAACACTACGATACGGGCTCCGTGATCGTAAAGGCATTGAAAGGCGTGGACCTCAAGGTCACAAAAGGTGAGATGGTAGCGGTAATGGGCCCCTCGGGCTGCGGAAAGACGACACTTCTCAACTGCCTCTCGGGGCTTGATGATCTCACATCTGGAAATGTATTCGTGGAGGGAACGGACATTTCCACGCTTAAAGATGATATCAAGACGGAGTACAGGGCGAAGCACATGGGATTTGTTTTCCAGTTCTACAACCTGCTCCCGGTCCTCACAGCGGTGGAGAACGTGGAGATGGTCCTCCTCCTAAGCGGGGTCAAGCCCAAGGCCGCCAGGGCGAAGGCGATCCAGGCCCTGGACACCGTGGGCCTAAAAGGATACGAGACCCACCGCCCCTCTCAGCTCTCGGGCGGCCAGAGACAGAGGGTCACCCTCGCCAGGGCACTGGTCAACGATCCAAAGATAGTCTGGGCAGATGAGCCCACGGGCGACCTCGACAGGATGAACTCCAATGAGATCATGAACCTGATGGTGGATCTCAACGAAAGGCTCAAGATGACCATACTTCTGGTAACGCACGATCCGGGTGTGGCTGCCAGATGCAGGAGGATCATCCACATGGAGGATGGCAAGATCGTCAAGGACGTCCCGATCACCGCGGAGGATGCGTTGAAGCACCCCAAGGAGGGTGATTACGACTGCAGGGGAGAAAAGGACACAGGGGCCGCCAGGATAAGCATGCTGCAGGAATCATCCTTGTAAGGGCGGTGTTAAGATGGGCTTAATGAGAAACCTTATCGACAGAGGATTGGGGATATTCACCATAATCATCCTCTTCTACCTTGTCGGTGTGGTTGTGGTCGCATTATATTTTCTGCCATACATCGAGACGATCCTCAAGATAATGGAGCTCAATGAGGCTGCGGCGATATTGAAGACGATCATGACCTTCGTCGCCTTTTTCCTGATGATGCTGACGCTGTTGCTCATCTCCATCAGGGCATTGATGAACCGCCTCCAGTTCAGGATGGGATTTCGGAACCTGATCCGTCATAAGGGAGATACCGTGATAGCCATTCTGGGCTTCATGATCGGCACCTCCATCATCTGCTCCTCGATGGCCATCGGGGACACCATGAACAACATGATCGAGGACCTGATCTACGACGGGTATCATCTCTATGATGAGTATATCTACGTCCAGGATGGGAACGGCGATCAGATATACATCAACGGATCCCTCGCCAACAACATGTCAGACCTCGCCTGGGATCTGAATGACGAGGGAGAAACGCTTGTCGACGGCGTATCGTGGGAGGTCCAGGAGAGGGGCTCGGTCATCGATCACAACACTGCCCTGTTCGAACCGATGATGTCCCTGCGGGCCTTCAGCGAAGCGAGTACAGGTGCCTTCGGAGGCCTCTATATCGATGGAAAAGAGGTGGATTACGCCCTT
>CBDVER010000139.1:0-5044 GCA_965373055.1 uncultured Thermoplasmata archaeon | reverse complement strand
AGTATTTTTACCATCGGGTTATCTTCTTGAGCGGTGACATATTGCCTGTAATTAACATGGATGCGGAGGACCTTGCATCCCTTGTGGGTGAGGGTTTCGACCTCGATAGGTTCCTTGAGGAGATACCGATGATCGGGGCCACCGTGGAAAAGGTCCAGGGGAACGAGATATCCGTTGAGTTCTTCCCGAACAGGCCCGACCTCTTCTCCGTTGAGGGTGTGGCCAGGGCTTATCGGGAGTTCTCCGGGATGGTGGAGCCGGATATGGATGAGCACACCCTCTCGGGTGAGAGCGGGATAGTGCTCACCGTGGACCCGGCCCTCGCAGATATCAGGCCGGCCATCGGTGGCGCATTGATAAGGGGCGTCACCCTTGATGAGAGTGCGATGATCTCGATAATGAACCTGCAGGAGAAACTGCACATCACCCTGGGGAGAAAGCGAAGGAAGGTGGCGATAGGCATACATGACGCCTCCCCGCTGGTCCCCCCATTCCGCTATTTCGCGTCACTCCCCGGGGATACGAGGTTCGTACCCCTTCAGAAACCGGGTGAGGAGTGGGACCTGGCACGGATACTGAAGGAACATGAGAAGGGGGCCGCCTATGCGGATATCCTGAAGGGATTTGATAGGTATCCGGTAATAATTGATTCGAAGGAACAGGTCCTCTCATTTCCCCCGATAATAAACGGTGAGCTGACCAAGATCACGCAGGAGACCAGGGATATCTTCGTGGATTGCACCGGATGGGACAGGTCCGCGGTCTCCCTGGCCGTGAACCTCGTCTGCTCCCAGCTCGTTTCCAGAGGGGGGAGGATAGAGAGTATCAGGATCGAATATCCCGAAAGTGACGATTACCCGGAAAAGGGTTTAAAGAGTGGAAATTGGCCGGAATATACCTGGAACAGATGGCCGGTGGATCGCGAATGGGCCAACACATGGCTGGGCCTTGACCTGGATAACGCCGAGATCTCCAGATCCCTTACCAGGATGGGATTTCACCCGTATATCGAAGATGATAGGCTATTTGTGAACGTTCCCCCCTGGCGCGGCGATATCCTTCACCAGGCGGATATCGCTGAAGATATATCGATAGGATATGGATTCAATAACTTCCCGGGAACCCCCTCTCAAGCGAACAACGTCGCATCCGACCTCCATATCAGCAAACTATCAAGGCTCATCAGGGAAACCCTGGTGGGCCAGGGATTCCTTGAGGTGAGAACGATCTCCCTCTCCAACGAGGAACAGCAGTTCGACCTGATGGGACGCCAGGAGGTGGAACATGCCAGGATCATCAACCCGATCACCACCGAACATACCATGATGAGGAGCTCTTCCATTCCGTCGCTCATGGCCCTCCTGAGGGCGAACAAGCACCGCGACCTGCCCCAGAGGATCTTCGAGATCGCGGATGTTATGACCCTCAATCGATCGGGCAAGGTACTGGGATGCGTTCTGGAGGACAACAGGGCGTCCTTCACGGGCGTGAAGGGGTTGTTGCTCAGGATACTGGATGACCTTGACCTGCCGTTCGTACTCGGCGAGGCCCCCCTGGGATGTTATATCAAAGGAAGGGGGGGGGCGGTCTTCACGGAGCTTGAAAGGAAGGGTGACGGCCCCTTTCCCGAGCTGGAAGGGGACCTCACACCCATAGGTCACTTCGGGGAGATACACCCCCGGATGATATCAAAAATGGAGCTGGCCGCACCTATATCCGCTTTCGAACTCGACCTTGACGTCGTCGTGAGGATATTGGGGAAGAGGTTGTAGCCTTTCAGAGATATCTCTCTATCAGGCGTGCGACGTTGATCGGCTCGTGATATCGCAAAGCGTACTCCCTGGACCGCCTTCCAGTATCCGATAATCCTCCAGGGTCCCGGCAGATATCAAGGAGTTTATCGGAGAGCTCCTCCGGCTGTATCGCGATAATGGGGATCTCCTCGGGGTATCTCCGTTCATCGATCCTGCAGATGGTGGGGATCCCCCGGACCATGGCCTCGATCGAGACCACGCCGTGTATGTCATAATCGCCCGAGAGCCAATCGATGCATATATGGGCGTTTTGAAGCCTCCTCATCGCCTCGTCCAGATGGACCGATTCGATCAGGTCGAGCTCGATATTCGCCCCTCTGGCCCTCGCATTCTCTACGCCCTTGATCACATTGGAGGTCCCCTTGACCGACCGCCTTGTGGGCATATGGGCCAATCTCAGCGGAGCTCCGCGCTCCAGTTCCCCAAGCCTCCTCTCCCAATCCACGACCTCGACCCCCTCCATCGTAACTGGATTGGGGATGTGGATAAGCTCCCTTCCCCCGACGTTCGCGCCCTGATCGAGCAGGTCCGGGGTGGAGACGAAGAGCCTCTCGCAGAGGAAAGAAAATGAGGTCTGCTTGCCCTCCCTCAGCTCCGAACCGTGAAAATGTGAGATGAACCTCTTCCCCAATGCCCTGTAAGGGAGCAGGCCGAGCCCCGAGATCCCGATCCCCCCGTGAACGTGAATGAGGTCGTAACGTGGGGCGATCCTCAGGAGTTTCAGATACAGGGAGAGGACAGAAGTGGCCCGGATATCCGGAGCCCTCTGACCTGGATCGCTCCGGGCAAGCAGATCGCTCCGGTGACCCAGCTCCCGCTGGGCCCGTGATAGATTATATCCTACCGAAGCCTGGTTGTTGACGTGAAGGATCTTCATTTCAAGTGGTTAATCCCGAAGTGCATATAATAAATGTACCAACATCACAGCATCGTGGCCAAGCGGGCCGGTTAAACCAATATTATCTTATACCAGGTGCCGGGATTTTGAATACGATCCCATGATGACGGCTCGACCGGCCCCGATCCCTCAACTTTCCGTTCTGTTCCTAGCTTTACTTCTATTTATCCTACCTTCTGCGGTCGGATCATCTCACGATGGGATGGATGATATCCGGGAGACAAGGGGTGATGATGATCTTATATTTGAGAGCCTGAAGCTTTACAAGGAGAAGGGGGCCTTGTACAGGGGCGCATTCGGCGACCTTATCCCCGACAGGGACGGGGACGAGATGGCGACCTGTTCGAGAAACGGAAAGGTCAGGGTCTTCTGGGGGGCGGGAACATCCTGGGAGCATGAGGTCGTCCACACATCGAATTTCGGGGGAGGCAGCGATGAGACAGCTCAGGTCTTCTCCATCACGACAGGATCCATAATTGAGGGGAGGGAGGGAGACGAGATCGCCATTTGCGACGAGGCCTATTCCGCATACCTCATCTGGTACGAGGAGGGAACGTGGGTGGAGGAGAGGATATGGAAAGATGACAATTACCTTTACGAGATAGCCATAGGCGACCTCAATGACGATCCCGGCAATGAGGTCCTCGTCGTCGGCTACACGGGCAGGGTTGCCCTCATCTCCGGAGACAGGGGAAGCTGGGATCACGAGATCATCCACACCGCTGACCTGCCCCTTGATGCCTGCGCCATCGGCGATCTATCCCCTGAATACGAGGGGAATGAGATCATAGTCGGAGGGCTGCACTCAAAGGTCACGATGCTCTACATGGACAATGGCACATGGAGGGCGGGCGATATCGCCGACATGGGTGCCGAGAAGATCTCCGATCTGGTCGTTGCCGATATCGATCCCAGGTACGAGGGGGTGGAGGTCATCGCATCCACACATTCGGGATCGATCTACCTGATCCATAAGGTCGGGGATAATTGGGTGAAGGACCTTATCCACAATGAAGGGATCAACGTATATGGTATGGAGGCGGGGATCCTGGTAGACGGCAGGATGACACTTTCAATTGCTACCTACAACAGAAGATTGGGCCTTATATGGTTCAGCGGGTCCTACCACTTCAAGGAGATCTACAGGGAGGAGTGGATCATGCTGGGAACAGGAATACATGATCTCGACCCGACCCACGATGGGGCCGAGGTGTTTGGCTTCAGCGAGCGTGGTCAGGTCACCATGATCTTCAGGGATGATCCCGGGGCCAATATCATATTGCCTTTTTCCTCCACGAATATCCGTTCAGGGGATGAGGTGTCGATACCTGTATTGATCCGGTACACGGGAGGCTTTGACGGTCAGACGACCGTCGGGTCCTCGAAAGGAAGCATCACGCCTACCACCATCACCGGGACGGGTTTCGTGGAGTTGGCGTTTTCCACGATCGGGATGGTGGACGGCGATTCAGGTGTTATTGAGATCTCTGCCAGCAATGTGGAAGGCATCAGGTCCGGGGAGATCGCATATGTTATCGATGACGGCTCACCCACGATCGAGATCTCCCCCGGGAGCCAGAACCTCGAGGTCGGCGCTGACAGACAGATATCTTTCGAGGTCGCGGTGAACTCATCCTCACCGCTTTTTGACCCCATCGAGATCTCCTCATACCTGCTTCCAATGGGGATGAGCCTCTCGTTCAACAACACCCTGTGTGATCCCTGCGGGACACCCACTTATATCAGGGGGACCCTGAGCGTCAACTCCTGGGCAGGATCTGGCATACATCATTTCTTCATCACCGCCGTTTCGGGCCCATTCACCCGAAGGGCCATCCCCGTGACCGTAACGATCCAGGAGGCGACGTTGGCCGATGTGGAACTGATCCTGGGCGATGAGATCATCTTCATCCAGGAGGGCGAGATGGCAATGGTCGATATCCGGGCGATATCCATAAACGGCTTCAGGTCGGAGGTTACACTTACCCTGACATATCCGGAGAACGAACTTGCCGTGGACCTCGATGATGATACATTGACGCCCACCGGCAATACGACCATGAGGCTGACGGGATCGTCCCAGGGTGGGCCCTTCATCGTCAGGGTCACCGCATCGGGACCATCCATTACAAGGGAGGCGCTGCTGAAGGTATATGTTAACCCCCCTCCCCCGGACATATATATCGTGATGCCGGAGATGCCCCTCCAGGCCGTGGACGACGGCAATGGAAATTCGGTGGTCACCTTCGATATCCGCCTGGAGCCCCGGAACTCCATTGTCGAGGAGGTCAGGCTGACGATGAGGGAGAGCGGAAAGAACGTCTCATTGGCC
>CBDVER010000138.1:0-5052 GCA_965373055.1 uncultured Thermoplasmata archaeon | reverse complement strand
CTTGCGGTGTTGGTCCCTGAACGCCTCCAACCCCTCGTCGGAGACCGCGTTGATCAGGTCGTTGATGAACTTCTCGGTGGTGGTGTAGACCACGTGAAGTTTTTTCTTTCCCGCATTGATCTTGTTCCCTATGGAGTTGATAAGATGGGACTTTCCCAGCCCGGACCCGCCGTATATGAACAGTGGATTGTATGCGTCGGCAGGATGGTCCGCAACGGCTTCTGCCGCCTTTTTGGCGAACCTGTTTGAACTGCCAACCACGAAGTTCTCGAAGGTGAACCTCTCGATCAGCTTCATGCATGAGGGCGCTTCGACCTTACCCCCCTTCTTCGTGCCGCCCTTCTTCTTCTCTGCCGGTGCAGGGCCTCCGGGCGGCTGATATCCGGTGGATACCATGTATTTCCGGAGCATATCCACCTCTTTTTCGAAGTTCTTGAACTCCAGGTCGACTATGGATAGGTCCTCCTCCATGATCTCGGCCAGTTTCTGGGCGCCCATGAACCCCTCCTCCACCAGTTTATCGATCCGATCGATGTAGCCATCCCGTCTCTTTCTGTCCTCCTCCACCTTCTTGAGAAGAGCCCCCATATCCTTCTCTATATCATCAAGGAGGTTTGGGTCGTTCAGCTTCTCCTCGAGGTCCTCCGCCTCCTGCTGGAAGTGTTTAGTATCCAGCGAATCAAATGTCTGCTGGAACTCCTCCAGTTTGTTGATCTTCTCCTTCAGCGCCTCGAAGGAGTCCGAGAAGGTCTCGATCTTTTCCTGTGAGAACTTCTTAACCTCGTCGACCATGTACCCTTTCTCCTCCCATTCCGAGAGGAGGCCCATCATCTCCTTTCTCCTTAGGGAGTTGGCCTCGATCGTCTGTTTCAGCTCTACATGCTTGGCGAGTGATTCCTCTATGAGGTCGACATCCTTGATCACCGCATTCAGCTCGTCCAGTTCCTCCTTGACCCCTTTGGTTTCCAGTGCGTCCCACCCTGCAATATCGGCCATCGCCCCCTGGAGGCCCTTGATGTTCTCCTCAAATGCGGATATTCCCCCTTCCAGGTCTGTCGGAACCCTGTGGAGCACTTCCCGGCCCGTATCGACCCCCCAGCCATCTGCTGCCAGGCCGTCAAGCCTCTCCATGAGCTTCGATCTCGTCTCGCCGTCCTTTGTGACCTTTGCCTCGAGCCCCTCCAGCTCCTCCAGAGCCTTTGGCAGCTGCTGGGGGTCCTTCATCCGGACCTTCAACTCCTCGCCCTGGACCTGGAAGAACCGAAGTTCCAGAGAATCCAGTTTTTCGATCGCGACCTTGCACTCGTCGATGCTGGATTTGAGGCCGTCGTACGCCTCTGTGAAGGTGTTGAAGTCCTCTTTGATCGCCGTTTCAAGTTCGGCCACAGAGAAACCCTCCCCGCTCCAGCTCTCCATCTCCGCCTTTATGAACCCCCGTCTCTCCTCCCTGTCCGAGATGGTCTTCCTCAGCTGTGAGATCCCCTCCTTCAGCTCATCTATCCGCTCCGGGTCCTTCATGAGGGGGTCCAGCTTCGAGAACTCCTCATCCATCCATCTCTGATCCATCTTGTCGATCTCTGTCGCCAGCAGCCCGAGCTCCTCGACCTTTCCGTTCAGCGACTCCAGGGCGGACTGAAGCTCGGGGATGGGCATATCCAATTTATCATCGATGGAGGTGGTGATGATGCCTTTCGCTCTCAGGGTCTCGATCTGAACGTTCAGATCCTCCCTCTGTTTGCCGAAATCCTCGATCGCTGCCTTTAATTCGGCGAACCTGGCCTCGTAATCCGGCAGCGAAGATGGGTCGTTGAGCTCCCCTTTCAGCTCGTCGATACGGTCGGGTATGTCCCTTCTGTCGATCTTCTCCAGCTCCTGTCTCAGGTCCAGTACCCTCTGGCTGTTCTCCTTGAAGGTGTTGAACTCGGATATCACCCTCTCCAGCCTCTCGCCTTTCAATGAGAGCAGTGCGTCAATGGAGAATCCTTTTTCCTTCCACTCCCTGGCCTGTTCGAAAAGCTCCTCTTTCTGGGCTTTCTCCTTCTCAATGGTTATCCTGAACATATTTACCTTATCTTTCAGGGTCTCGATCTGGTTGGGGTCCTTTGAGATGGCCGTGATCTCGTCCAGTTCCGTCTGGAATGCGGAGGCCCCCTCCAGGCCCTTGATCTGTTTGATCTCCTCTCCCAGGTCCTTCAGCTGTTGGATCTCATCCATGAACTCGGTGAGGACGTTCCAGGCCGTATCCACATCACCGGAAAGGGCCTCCTCGATCCGGGTGGTATTGTACCCCTCCTCTTTCCAGAGTTTGGACCATTTCTCCATCTCGCCCCTCTTTTCGCTGATGCCCTCATACGCCTCCTTCAATTCGGAGGCGTGCTTTTCGATCTCCTCTATCTTTTCCGGTGAGGCAAGGGATTTTTCGATCTCCTTTTTAAGGCTCTTCAGCTCTTTGTCCTTGAGCGGCTCTATCCACGCCTTGATCTCCTCGATCCTGGTGATATTCGCACTGATCGTGTTGAACCACTCATCCAGTTTTTCGAAATCCATCTCAAGTTTCTTCTTGACATCCTTCAGAACGTAGCCCTGTTCTATCCATCCGTTGACGTCCTTTGTGATCTGTGCCTTCTTCTCCTGTTGGAGCTTCTCCTCCTCTTCCCTTCTTATTTTCTCCTGGGCCTCCTCCTGCATGGCCTTCATGAAGAGGTCGAGGTTGACATCTTTTTCAGAGATGCGGCACTCCTTGAAGAAGGCCATGGGGGGTGCCACATCGATCTTGGTGTGAAGCTCTATCTTGTTGCTCGTGCCGGTCATGGCCTTGAGGAGGGGGAAAACGCCTTTCTTCCCCTTGTTGGCCTTTCCCTCAAGCGTTGTCTCACAGAGGATGGGCTCTCCTTCCTTGAAGACCATCTGACCCGTGATCTTCTGCTCGGAGCCGTCTTCATCAACCAGCGCTCCAAGGATGAGAAGATATCCCGTCACCTTGTTTCCGGTGATATCGTCCATGATCGTCTTGATCGCTTCATCCCCACCGTCCTTCTGACTTTCGATAGTACCCTTTGGAAGTATCAACTGAATTCCCCACAATATGTTTTACATGATCGACCAGAGGTCTGTTGTACTACCCTCATATACCATATATGAAATAAATGTAACTACCGTAGAATGCGATTTTGATAAGATCGGGGCCGATGATATCCTTTTTATTCGAGACGGCGTATCACAGTACCATGATGAGCGATATCGAGATTGCACAGAGGGCGCGCCTGGAGCCCATTGAGAGGATAGCCCAGAGGGCGGGATTGAAGCCAGGCGAATATAATATCTACGGCGGGCACAAGGCTAAGATCAAGCTCTCCACGCTGGATCGGATCTCGAAGTTCGATATGGGCAAATTGATACTTGTCACCACCACAAGCCCGACACCTGCTGGTGAGGGGAAGACAACGATGACGATCGGCCTGACCCAGGCCCTTGTCCTCCAGGGGCACAGGGCGATGTTGGGGGTCAGGGAGCCGTCGATGGGCCCGGTCTTCGGGATAAAGGGGGGCGCGGCGGGCGGCGGCTACTCCCAGGTCCTGCCGATGGAGGATATCAACCTCCATTTCACAGGGGACATGCATGCGATATCTGCGGCCCACAATCTGCTCGCCGCGATGATCAACAACCACATGCACCACGGGAACGAGCTGGAGATGGAGCCCAGGAGGGTGGAGTGGCATCGGGCGATGGACATGAACGACAGGTCGCTCAGGTCGATGGTGATAGGATTGGGAGGTGTGAAAAGCGGCGTCCCACAGGAGGAGCGCTTCGATATCACCGCCGCCAGTGAGATAATGGCGATATTATGTCTTGCGACCAGCATGGAGGACCTGAAGGAGAGGCTTTCCCGCATTATCGTGGCCTACAATATTCGGAAGGAGCCGGTTACCGCTGGCCAGATCGGGGCTGTGGGCGCAATGGCACTTCTGCTCAAGGATGCGCTTCAGCCCAATCTGGTCCAGACGATCGAGGGGGGCCCTGCGCTCATACACGGGGGACCTTTCGCGAACATCGCCCACGGGACGTCGTCGTATCTCTCCACGAAGATGGGGCTTCATCTTTCGGAGTATTTCGTGACCGAGGCGGGCTTTGGGTCGGACCTTGGGGCGGAGAAGTTCTTCGATATATTCTGCAGGGAGACCGGATTGTCCCCCTCGGCGGCGGTAATGGTGGTGACCACCAGGTCCCTCAAGATGCACGGGGGGGTTCCCCTTGATAGGGTGAAGGAGGAGAACCTGGAGGCCCTGGAGTTGGGTGCGGAGAACCTCAAGAGGCATCTTGGGATCATCAAGCTGTACGGGATCCCGGTGGTGGCAGCGATCAACCGTTTCTCGACGGATACCGATGCGGAGATCGCCAAGGTGATGGAGATCTGCAAAGGGCTTTTTGTACCTGTGGCCGTGAGCGACCACCACGCAAATGGGGGCGAGGGCGCGCTTGAGGTAGCCACGCTGGTCAAGAAGGCGATGGAGGATATGCCCTGCTGTTTCAAAGTATTGTACCCGGACGATGCTCCGTTAGAGGAGGCCATAGAGGCGATCTGCAGGAAAGTTTATGGGGCCTGCAAGGTGGAGTACTCCGTTCCAGCGCTGAAGAAGCTGGAGAAGTGCAGGAGGATCGGCATGGATCGGCTCCCGGTATGCATGGCCAAGACCCCGTACTCCTTCTCGGACAATGCGAAATTGCTGGGTGCGCCCACCGATTTCAAGATAACGATATCCGATATCAGGCTATCTGCGGGCGCGGGCTTCGTCGTTCCGATCACGGGGACGATCATGACGATGCCAGGACTGCCCAGGGAACCTGCGGCGATGAAGATGGACGTTGTGGATGGAAAGGCCGTGGGGTTATTCTGAGGGGGGCACGGATATGGATGATGATCTGAAGGCCATGTTCAAGAAACAGGGGTATGCCGTGGTGGGGAACCACTCGGCCGTCAAGACCTGTCACTGGCTGAGGGAGTCGATGATAAACAGGCGGGTCTGCTACAAGCAGGAGTTCTTCGGGATCAAC
>CBDVER010000137.1:0-5057 GCA_965373055.1 uncultured Thermoplasmata archaeon | reverse complement strand
CCAGGCGATATATACGGAGAAGATCAGGGGAGAGGGACATTACAAAGAACCGACGGAGAGGCTGAGGAGAGCACTGAGTTATTGATAAAATATGGATAATTTAAATTATTATGCTGAAAAGGAGAATATTCTCAAGATATATTGTGCTAAATAGTAGAAATCTATAATATTATTGTAGAAATAGCGAAAAGGTTATATTGATAATGGAATATGGACATTCATGGTTGTGGCCAATGCAAGGAGTTACCCTCTCGGGGAGGAGATCGCCAATTCCATAAGCCACGGCGTGGGATGGGCCCTTGCCGTTGCGGGACTGGTTCTCCTGGTGGTATTCTCTGCGTTGTATGGAACCGCCTGGCATGTCGTGAGCTGCTCGATCTATGGGGCCTCATTGGTAATGCTCTTCACAAATTCAACGATGTATCACTCCCTGCAGGGAGAGCGCTCCAAGAAGGTGTTCAAGATCCTCGACCACTCTTCAATATTTGCTCTCATCGCAGGGACATACACGCCTTTTCTATTGACCTACCTGAGGGGATGGATCGGTTTCACCCTGATGGGCGTTCTCTGGGGGGCCGTGATATTGGGGACGGTATGGAAGGTGTTCTTTGCCGGCAGGTACAACTGGGTTTCCACCATGATATATCTCGCCATGGGCTGGTGCATCATCCTGGTCTTCAAGCCGGTGCTTGAAATGGTTCCAACCAACGGGCTGATCCTGCTTGGGTTGGGAGGGGTACTCTATTCCCTCGGAATCCCCTTCTATCTGATGAAGAAGATACCGTACAATCACGCTCTATGGCACATCTTCGTCCTGGGAGGCGCCGTTCTACAGTATTTCTCGATACTCTTCTACGTTATTCCCGTATACAGCTGAGTCCCAACCGTTAATAATCCTTTGACGGTTAAGGAGTAGAGGAATAGGCCATGTTCGACCCCGTAACCCAGGACCCTACAGGATCCGATCCAAAGAACCCCACCAGGATCGAGCATATTATCATGAACGGCCACGGGTCTGACCTCTATGGGATCATGTATCGGGCCCGTGGAAAAGGGGCTCATCCGACAGCGGTGATCCTTCACGGGTTTCCAGGGCACGAGAGGAACTTTGACATCGGCCAGGTCCTGTGCAGGGCGGGATGGAACTCGTTGATATTTCACTACAGGGGGTCGTGGGGCAGTGAGGGCATTTTCAGCTTCCACAACGTTCTTGAGGATGTCGGGACCGCCCTGTCGTTCCTGAGGGATAGGAGAAAGGCCAGAAGGCTTGGTGTGGATGCGGGCAGGATCGTACTGTTAGGGCACTCAATGGGCGCCTGGGCAGCGCTCCTTACGGGACTTGCGGATGAAAGGGTGGAGGAGATCGGCGCCATCGCGCCTTTCAATTTCTCCGCTCTGGGGGACCTGGGAAGGGATAGGCTGACGAAGAAGCTGATCGAGAGGGACCTGATAGAGATGATAAGGCCCCTCAAGGGCATCACGGTGGATGATGTGTTTGACCAGATCTGGGGGGCGGGGGACGATTTCGACATCTCATTGAGATGTTCCGACCTGAAGGGGAAGAGGGTTCTGCTGGTCGGGGCGGAAAGGGATACGGTCTCCATACCGGAGATTCATCATATTCCCATTGAGGATGCGCTGAAAGGGAACGACCAGGTGGACCTGACGGACGTTATGATAGGCTCCGACCACTCTTTCACCGATAGGAGGATCGCCCTGTCGAGGGCGGTGCTTGAATGGTTGGAAGATAGGTAATTCCAGGAAATTCGATACCAGATGGGCGTGATGGCATATGGCATCTCCTTAACCTACTGGCGGCCCTATGTGGGGATCTTCAGATCTCCTCGAACTCATCCAGATCATCATCAGGTGAACTGTTCATCGGGATCTCGAACAGGTCATCATCGTCATCCGAGTGGATACCTCCACGAGGGTTAGACGAAACTACTGTTTCGTCGTAATCATCGAGATCATCATCGAGTTCGATATTCGATGAGCCTCCTGATACGAATCCATCGTCCTCATCGTCGAGATCACCCATGGAGTCCCCCTCCATCTCGTCCTCAATATCGATATCATCCAGATCATCATAGGGATTATCATCATCGCTCAGCTCATCCTCCGCCCTCCATTCATTCATCTTGTCCCTGAGGATCTGCTTGTCTATGGAGCTGAGATGAGAGCTCTTGGCGATCTCCATCTCCAGGTCCTCTATCTCATCATCTGATAGGAATCCGTCCTCCAGAGCCTCGTACACCTTCTTCTTCAGGTCCTCTGCAAGGTTCAGGTCCTTGATCTCATCCGCCCTGCTCTTCCCCAGAACGCTCTCAAGCTCCGCTTCCAGGATAAGGAAGTGGTTCTCTGGTATCTTGCCGTTGGAGAAATCAGACTTGATCGACCTTTTGAGCAGTAGATACCTTCTATCCTTATCCTCCGGGGTCGAGGAGGAGTTCTTGATCTTCTCGATGAGGTTGAGGTACTTCTGCACGTTCCCCTTCTTCCTTCTCAGCATCACCGCTCCCCATCCTGCCAGGGTGAGCGAACCCACAAGCAGGAAGATCTCGATGATCAGGGCGATGACATCCCAGGAGAGGCCGAAGAGCCCCTCGTTCAATCCTGTCTTCTCGCTCTTGTCCTTGACCGTTACGTTCCACGTATAGCTTGAATTGCTCTCCCCGTCGTGCAGCACCACGGTGATCAGGTGGTTTCCGCTGGAGTGATAGTCGGGCTGATAAAGGTATTTCGTATCCGAAGTCCCGACAGGTATACCGTCCAGGAACCACCTGATGAAAAGGGTGTTCTCATCCTCGGGGTCCGGGTCAGAACCCAGTACTATGAACTCGACGATCTCCCCCTCTATGACCTCGGGGTTGGGGACCTTGGGGGAGCCGATCTCCAGGGTTGGTGGTCGGTTGATATCGTTTACCCAGACGGTCCACGTGATGCTGGTGGTCTGCAGGCCATCCGATATGTCCACACGTACGGTATAAGCACCTGCCGAGGTGTGATCCGTCTCGAGAGAGAAATTTCGATCCTCGCCCTTGAGCTCATCGCCCAGGTACCATCTGTATGAGACCTGGTCCCCATCAGCATCCTCCGCCATGATCGAGAAATCCACAGATTCCAGTTCATGTATGGACAATGCCTGCTGGATGGGGGTCCTATTTGTAACCGTGGGCAGGTTGTTCACTATCAGAACCGTATCCGATTGGTACCACTGGGAATGATCGTCACCGTCGAAGGTCCTGATCCTGAAGTACCACATATCATCCAATCCCGTGAAGATGGAGTCGAAGAGGTCCATGCCGTCAAGGCCGGAGAAATGAACACCCCCCTCCCCCTGGTTCCTGAACCACTGTATCTCATGGGATACCTCGGCGTCCCCATCTATATCGAAGAAGGTATAGGCCGCTGCAAGATCATCCGATGTGGAGGGTGTTTCGGGTGTGATGTGGGCGGATGTGATCGTCGGTATACGGTTTCCGATGGTTATGTTCTCCGAGGTGTAGAGGCCAGAGGAGTACTGGCCGTCCGTGAGTATGATGGTAAAGTGCCACACCTCACCTTTTTCGGTGACGTTCGAGGGGATCGACAGGCCATCATTCCACTGTGAGACCAGCTCGTCGTTCCTGTACCATCTAACGATGGGGTCATACTCCTGGTCATCGTCCTTGTCCTCAAATATGTATTCCACAGATAGGGGCTCACCCGCGATGGCGTTCTCGGGAGAGATCCACAGATCGGAACCAGAGGGTGGTGAGTTGTCTATGATCGTTATCAAGGAGTCCACGGCAGGTCCGAAATCCTCACCATCGAAGGGCGTCACCTCGCAGTACCACAGCTGGCCCTTGGCAAGATATCTGGAGAAGACCGCCTGATGTGTTATTCCCGAGAAGATGAACCCTGAACCATCGTTATCCACGTACCACCTGTATATCGAGGAGGTCTGGGCGTCCCCATCCGGGTCGTAATATTCGTAGTCGAGTTCCAGGTCCGCAAGGCCGTTTGGGTTCAACGGGAATATCGATATGTTTCCCTGGATCGACGGTGCCGTATTCATTATCAGCACCCCCGTGGAATTATAGGTCATCCCGTATTCAGTGCTGTCATGCGGGGTTATCCTGCAGAACCATCTATCCCCTTTTGTCGTTGCATTGGACGGCAGAACATTCGAATCTATCCCCGAATATGAAAAATTCTCCCCTCCGTCGGGATCTAAGAACCATTCGAACCTGGTCTCCCCCTCCGGATCGTTGTCCACATCGTAGTATACATATTGAACGCCCAGCCCCATTACGCTGTTGGGCTCGGAAGGCGTGATGGAGATCAGCCCCTCTTCCACGGATGGGGGCGTGTTGAGTATGACCACTGAATTCGTTGAGTTTACAGGTGAGCCGTAAGAGGATCCATCTCCTGGAGTGACGATACACTTCCAGGTCTCCCCCTTCGTCGTATATTCGGCAAGTAGAACAGGCGAGTCCTGCCTGGAATAGGTCCATCCTGCTCCATCATCGACCCACCACCGATGTAGAGATCTGGTCTCCACATCCCCATCCAGGTCAAAGTAGGTGTAGTTGACCTTCAGGTCCACCGACGAAAGTGGATCCGTATTATCTACTATCACATCGTAGACCACCGGCGCGGTATTCTGGATGGTCACCGGGATGGACTTGACGGAGTTGCCGTAGGATACTCCATCGAACGGTATCACCTCACAGAACCAGGTCTGCAGCTTGGTCGTTGCTGACGAGTCGATAACCGTTTGATTATCGTATAGGCCGTTGTACACCCCGTTCACATACCATCGGAACATCGTGCCGTTCTCCTCATCACCCTCGGGATCAAGATAGGTGTAATCCAGGGTCAGGTTGGAATCCGTTGTCGGATACAGGGGGTCGATCAGCACATCCCATGCGGCCGGGTTCATGTTGATCAGGTCCACCGTTGTATTCATGCTCCTCGTCAGATAGAGCGTTGAGGTCCCCGTGTGGTTTCCAAGATAAGCGGTGAGGGTATACGGGGACGAGGAGGCATTGGAGAATGCGTATCGTGTCCTC
>CBDVER010000136.1:0-5084 GCA_965373055.1 uncultured Thermoplasmata archaeon | reverse complement strand
CGTCTCGGAGGAGACCTCGTCCGGATCGATGGACCTCTATGTACACGTGTTCGTCACCAACGACGGGGATGAGTCCTGCCAGTCGGAGATAAGGGCTTTTGCGGTTGACGTGGAGACGAACCTGGCCATGGACGAGACGGGCCACACCGTGGGCACGATCGATGAACAGACCACCTCCGAGTCGATGCTCCTTATGACCCTTCCCTCCGACGGAAGGTATCGGGTGGAGCTTCTGATATTCAAGGACGGAAAGATAACCGTGAAAGGGACCGGAACGGTGAACCTCTACCTTGCAGGGTCCGGCGGTAAGGATTACCGGACGGACCAGGAGGATCCAGCAGCAGATGCCGAGAGTAAAGAGGGTGCCATGCCGTTCCCCCAGATAGGAGCCGTGGCCATTGTTGTACTTGCTGTGGCCCTGATAGCGCGAAGGAGGTGGCGAAGATGAGCCGCAGGTCGAATTATCTAGGCGACCATCTGCCCTGGCTCCTGGGGGCGGCGGCCTCGGTAGCCCTTCTGGTGGTCCTGATAATCGTGATCTGGCCGGAGGAGACGGTCTCCACCGACCTGGAGGTGGACGAGGTGTACTTCTCCACCAAGGAGCTGGGAGGAACCGACACGGACCTGGAGATCCTGGTGTTCATCACCAACGAGGGGGACGACGATGTGTCCAAGGTTGAGATAAGGGCGTTCGCCGTCGAGACCGACAGCAACATCGCCCGGGACGAGGCGAGGGCGGAGCTGAGCGGCCTCAAGGCGAAGACCTCCAAGGAGGGGAAGCTGTACATCACCGTTCCCAACAACGACACGTACAGGATCGAGCTCCTCATATTCGAGGAGGGGAAGCTCAGCATCAGGGGAAGCGGCACCGTGGACCTGACCGGCGTGGGCAGCGCGTCCGACTACAGGACGGAGAGTGGTATCGAGGATGATGGTGCCTACGGCATGTTAGATGAAGGCGGTGTCGGTGCACCAGCCAGCGCCTCGATCCTGATATGCATGTTCATGGGCGTGGTCGCTGTCGGCGTTGGGATCTTGATAGCGGTCGTGGTTGCGGCGAGCAAAAAGAAGGGATCGGCCGGTCCGGAGGAGAGGAGGGAGCCGGAGCTTCAGAGGAGGAAACTGTGGGAGGAGGATCTCGGGGGAGATGTCGACAGGCCCGCTTCAAGAAGCGCTGAGCTGAAGTTCGAACCTGCAAAGGATCACGAACCCGTGGAGGATCCCGTTAGAAAGGACGAGAAAGGAGAGGATTAGAGAAGATGGGCCCCGGTAAGAGGGCCCATCTTTTGTTCCTCACCGGAAGAACCTTTCGATCTCCGTCCTGAGGTCGGGCTTTCCTATGACCTGGAGGTCGTAGTGGACCCTTATCACGGGTTTGTTCGCCTTGAGGACCCTCCCGATATCGATCGGGGTCCCGGTAACCACGACGTCGCAGTCAACGGAGTTGATGGTATCCTCAAGCTCCTTCACCTGCTGATCGCTGTATCCCATCGCGGGAAGAACGTCCTCCAGGTGGTTGTACTTTTCATATGTCTCTTTGATCGATCCTATCGCGTAGGGCCTTGCGTCGATGATCTCGCCCGCACCGAACTTGGTGGCAGCGACGTATCCCGCGCCGAATCCCATTCCGCCGTGTGTGACCGTTGGCCCGTCCTCCACGACCAGAACCCTCTTTCCCCTGATCATACCGGGGTCATCTACCGAAACCGGCGAGGCCGCATCAATGATCGTGGCATCGGGCTTGATCCGCCTGACGTTCGCCCTGACCTCCTCGATGTCCTCGGGGTAGGCCGTGTCTATCTTGTTGATGATCACTATGTCCGACATCCTCACGTTGGTCTCGCCCGGGTAATAGGAGATCTCGTCGCCTGGCCTGAGGGGGTCAACCACTGTTATCATAAGGTCAGGGTGGTAGAAGGGAGTGTCGTTGTTGCCTCCGTCCCACAGGATGACGTCCGCCTCCTTCTCGGCCTCCCTTACGATGGCCTCGTAGTCGACGCCCGCGTATATGATCGAGCCCCTATCGATGTGCGGCTCGTACTCCTCCCTCTCCTCGATGGTACATTTGTACCTGTCGAGGTCCGCATAGTCGGCGTACCTCTGCACCTTCTGTGCGGCGAGGTCCCCGTAGGGCATCGGGTGCCTGATCGAAACGACCTTCTTGCCCATGTCCCGAAGGATCTCCACGATATACCTGGAGGTCTGCGACTTCCCGCATCCGGTCCTGGATGCGCAGATGGCTATCATAGGTTTCGTGGACTTGATCATGGTGTTCCTGGTCCCCATGAGCATGTAGTCCGCTCCCGCCGCGTTCACCCTTGAACACATGTGCATCACGGTGTCGTAGGCGAGGTCGGAGTATGACAACACGCAGAGCTCCACCTCCCTCTCCCTGATGATCTCCTCGAGGTCATCCTCCGGGAGGATCTCAATTCCTTTCGGGTACAGCTCTCCCGAGAGCTCCGGGGGATAGATCTTGTCGTCTATGCCCGGTATCTGGGTCGCCGTGAAGGCGACGACCTCGTATCTGTCGTTCTTTCTGAAGAAAACGTTGAAATTGTGGAAGTCGCGTCCAGCGGCCCCCAGTATCAATACTTTTGTTCTGTCCATTCATATCACCTGCCGTCCAGACAGAGTCACGCTCAAGCTCCGGCCCGGAACATGTTCAACGGGGGGTAGAGGGCTGGAGCGGACCGCCATACGGCGGTCATGGACATTGAGCCTATACTAGAAGGTGGATATCTATCTTGCGGAGTATCCAAACGTATAGAATGTGTATAATCGCAGAATAATATTATATAGGCGGCCGTTCCATTTCCAACACGGTGAGCATATGTTGCGAAGGTCTATGGTGTTATTTCTGGCGATGTTGATGATGGTTCCCGTGTCGCTCATGGTGATGGGCGAGGAGGGAGATCGGGTGACCCCGAACGTAACTGGTGTACTACTTGACTCGGCTACCGGCGAAGGTGTGGTCGGAAAGCTCTATTTCGTCGGACCCGACGGCAATGAGGTGGCCATTACCACAGTTAGCGGGGAGGACGGGGCGTTCAGGCTGCAGCTCGACCCGGGGACCTACGTCTATAAGGTGGATGCCCGCGGATACGAGGGGACGAGAGGTCAACTGGTTGTGGGAAGGGAGGCCGTTACGCTCTCCATCGAGCTTGAGCCGGTCTCCAATGAGCCCGAGAACAACGTGTTCGGACGGGTCATATCGGGCGTGGACAGATCGCCCCTGATGGCAGGTGTGTACATATATTCGGATAACAAGGACGTGGTCACCCAGCTCAGGACCGACAGGGAGGGGAAGTTCTCCTGCCTCCTCCGGCCCGGCACGTACATGTATATGGTCAAGGCAGAAGGTTTTGAACCCATGGATGGCAGGTTCGTCCTCGAAGAGGATGGATCGGCTAGATTGCAGATCGTCATGAAGCCGATACGAAAGGACGAAGATCCGGATAAATTGGTCCCAGTGTACGGGAAGATAATGGGCCGCGACGGGGCGCTCGTGGAGCATGCCCTGGTCACGATCTCCCCAGTTATTATACGGGAGCCCAGGATAAACGAGGAGCCCGGGGATCATATCCCGGAGGATGGGGTCATGCCTCTCGAGAGGTTCCCCGAACCGATAATGCTGGAGGTCGAGGGAGGGGAGTTCAAGCTGGAGCTCGCCCCCGGGATGTACGAGGTGTACGTGGAGGCCAGGGGCTATCAGGAGTTCCGGTCGACGTACGGGATACGCGGCCAGGAGCGTTTCTACATGGAGATACTGCTTCGACCATTCGTGGAGAGGCCGGACAGGGGCGCCAGCATATCCATCAAGTACCTGGACGAGAACAGCGATGGCAACCCGGATCACATTCACATCGAGGTGGATGTGGACCAGGATGGCGTCCTGGAGATACTCTTTGATTACAGGGACAGGAACTCCGACGGCAACCCCGATTCCATGATCCTCGAGATAAGCGAGGGAAACGGGGAGCTGATGGAGCTACTGATGATGCTCCTTTCGATGTACCAGTTCGATGCGTTTGATCAGGAACCTGTTCCCTATCCGGATGAGCCGTGGTGTGACGAGGAGTGGGGCGATGGTTCGTGGGAGGATATGGAAGGGTACGAGGACCTGCTTCGGGACCTGATGGATGGAGAAGGTTTCCCGGGTCAGGACCCCGACGACGCTTCAATGGACCCGTCCGATCCCCTGGATGGTATCGACTCGGATAGTGACCTCGAGGAAGGAGATCCGGAAGATGAGGATGAGGTTGTGAACGATCTCGGCGTCACGGATGCCGGATCAAAGGACGACGGCAGCGGATACACCGAGATGGCCGCAGCCCTCCTGATCGTCGGCGCCCTATCCCTGGTCCTGCTCCTGGTCCTCATGGGGCTCAGCAGGCGCAGAAGGAAGTAGGACGATCAACAGACATATTTGGGGGATGGGCCCCCGATCACCCGGGTGGTCCAAATTCAGGGTATAATACCCTCTATATCAGCACTTTGGGTTAGATATTAATATTCAATACCCCATTTTACAGGAGCCGTGGGGGATATTGATGAAAAGGGAAGAGCTGTTCTATCCGTCCAATCTGCTGTCCATGTCCCGCATCGTACTTCTGCCCCTCCTTTATATCCTGCTCTTTCTTGGCCAGTGGCTCCCGTTTGCGATCACGTATGCCATCCTGGGGTCCACCGATTACTTTGACGGCAAGGTCGCAAGGAGGCGCAACCAGATCACAGAGCTTGGAAAGCAGCTCGACTCCTGGGCGGACGTCATCTTCTACCTCTCATCGGCCTTTTTCCTCTATCACTTTCAGAGGGAGGCGATCATGAACAACTTCCCATTGATGATGGGCTTCTTCGCGATCTTCATCCTCTCGTTCATCGTCTCCGCGGTGAGGCTCAAGAAGCTGGTGATCATGCACACCAACTCCCTTCGCCTTGCGGCCACCATGGTATATTTCACCGTGATATTCTCCTTCTTCATCGATGGGACCCCTCTGGTCTTTCTGACCCTTATCGTGTATTACGTCGCATTCACCGAGGAGATAATGATCTTCATATTCTACGGTGAAGTGGACCCAGAT
>CBDVER010000135.1:0-5098 GCA_965373055.1 uncultured Thermoplasmata archaeon | reverse complement strand
TCGTGATATTGAGGTTGTCCACGGTGTTGTTGGCACCATCCACGGTCAGGTTGACAAGATAGTAGTCCTGGTCTTCGAAGGTGATCACGTTATCAACGATGTAGGAGGTTACGTTGTTATCCACCGAGTCGCCATCGACCAGCGAGGTGGCGTTGCTGTAATCCTCGTTCTCGTCCTTCCGGGAATCAGCCCTCGTGGGCATCCGGTCAAGGGACATGGAGTTCCGGTTGAGATTATAGAGGTCCTCAAGGCCTTTGAAGGTCTCCATAGGGATGACCTTTCTCGTCGCGGCACCCATACCCACAAGGTCGTTGAGATCGTAATAGGGCACGTCACTTCCGCTCATTCTCAGGACCTGCTCCTCCAGGCTCTCCTCCACAATGGCCACATCATCGGTGATCGTCTCATCAACGCCCTCTCCTGTCGCCCCTACCGTGATGGTGGAAAGGGGCAGCACCAGGAACATTGCGACCAACAGCAGGCTTAAAAGATACGCTTTTCTCATGGGAAATCCCTCCGGTGGATGCCGAACCGTCGGCATCATCCTGTTCTATGTACCTACATACCATAGGCTGTATGGGACCAATAAATTCGGCCTATTAAGTGTTTATGGTCCGATGTGGCATGGGAGAGCGGAACCCTGAAAGCGTGCCGAATGAACTGTTCGAATATGTCAGGGCTCGTTGAAAAGGGGTTACTCCGGTAAGCTCTCCCGATTCCATATGTCATCGGGCATATCGTTGTAGATGGCGTACTGCTCATCATCATCGCCGCCACAGCGGTTGGAGGAGAGGCACGCCATGTTGCTGATGGCGTGCTTCTTCAGGAGCCAGTAGTGTATTCTCCACTCCCTGCCGTCGTACAGGGTCGTCTCCTCCCTCTCCGTGACGAGGAGGCCGAAATCCTCAAGCATGTAGAAAAGGTCCCGGTCCTCGGGCTCCAGGATGTTGTCCACTATCCGGTCCCCGAAACCGAAGAAGTTCAGAACGTGATATGCCATGTTCTGGGCATCTTCCTTGCTCATATTGTGCTCTTTGTACGAGTTGATGATGGCATCCGTCAAGCCGTTCAGCGTTATAACACGCCTGATCATAGAGAGATTAGAGAGATCATCCATCTGTTCGCCTCCTTCTCGTGATCTGAAGAGATCATCCATCTGTTCGCCTCCGCCTCGTGATATTAACTTATCATCAGGTATCAATGTATGGGAATAGAAGGCGCCTATCTTAGACCAAATATATAATCGTTGCGGAAAAACCCATTACTATCCAACGTCGTTGGGGTTATGCATTATACGTTGTTCAAGAAAACACTTATACCCCCACGATAATCGGGGTCAGCTCCTAGACGGAGGTATCGATTTGGCCCCATCCGACAGAAAACACCAAAAGAGGCTCAAGGAGGCCGAGCGAAAGCTCATCAAGATGAATAAACTCCGTGTACAGGGCAAGATCAGCAAGGACGAGTTCGCTCAGGCCCTGAGGCCGTACAAGGATGAGCTCATCGAGCTTGGCTACCCCATCAAGATAAAGGATAAACCAATGCAGGAGCCGATCCCCGAGGAAGGGTACATTCAGGTCGTATCTGTTCCAAGTTCCGAGGTGACGGTCAAACCTTACGAGAAACGCTCGACGCTCACGATCGAGGAGATCGAGCACAGCATCGACCGCCTCTCGGCAGGTTCGGAACACGGGGAGAGGCTCAGGAGGCTCTACGCGGAGAGATACGGGGAGGATCTCGAACCTCCGGTGAAGGATATCAACGTCACTATCACCGCCGATAGGCCAATAGGATACGAAGATCCCACTCCGGCACCCGGGAAGGAACCTTCCGGAGGAGGGGACGAGGCGGACAGAAAGCCCTTCTGGAAGAACATCTTCTCGAAGAAAGATAACGCAGAGGCCACGGGTGAGCGGTGATGAGCCCGACCGATAGGGAGGCATACGACCAGGCTTCGACGATCTTCTCACCTGACGGAAGGATGTACCAGGTAGAATACGCAAGGGAGGCGATAAGACGGGGAGGCCTGGCGATGGGGATCAGGTTCAGGGACGGCATCCTCTTCGGGATCGACAAATCCGTCTACAACTCCCTGATCGAGGAGGACGACCTCGAGAAGTTCTACAGGATAACGCCCACAGTGGGTACGGCGGCATCAGGGCTGATAGCGGACACTAGGGTTCTTGTTGACCTCCTTCGGGAGAAGGCCCAGGAGGAGAAGATGCGTTACGGCGAGGACCCCGACATCAAGACGCTCATCAGCTGGGTCTCCAGCATCAACGAGATCTATACCAGGTACGAAGGGGTCAGACCCTTCGGTGCGGCCCTTATCTTCGGCGGCAAGGACGAGTACGGCTACCACCTCTACGAGACGGACCCTTCGGG
This sequence comes from uncultured Thermoplasmata archaeon, assembly GCA_965373055.1. GTDB lineage: Archaea > Thermoplasmatota > Penumbrarchaeia > Penumbrarchaeales > Penumbrarchaeaceae > JAGLEG01. The sequence goes on along the minus strand of CBDVER010000135.1, from coordinate 2,713 downwards.
GATCTACCAGGAGAGGACCGCCACAGCGATAGGCAGAGGCTACATCGAGGGGCTTGCCATGCTTGAGAAGAAACACTCCCTGAACATCACCAGGGACGAGGCCGTGCAGCTGGCATTGGATGTCCTCAAGGCCACATTCGAGAGGCTCGAGGAGGAGAAGAACCTGGGGATGGAGCTCCACATAATCTCCGAGAGCGGGTACGAGAAGATCGACCTCACCGAGGACCATGTTACCGGAAAAAACCCCCTCCCTGGTCGAAAGAGTGCCCCAGGTGGAAAAGCCTCCGGTAAAAAAGGCCAGAAGAAGAACAGGTCCCCCGCCAGAAAGGTTAAAAAATAATATGTAGGGGGACGCGCCCCCCACCCGTTTCACCCGTTCTTGAGCAGCTTGACACAGGCCTCCACCGCGGACCTCGCGTTCTCGATACGCGCCTGTGCCTGGCCGCGGGACATGCCCGGCCCCGATATGCCCATGCCCACCGGCTTGTTCTTCTCCAGCGAGATATCCATGATCTTCCTGGCGGCGTGCTGGATCACCAGCTCGTCGTGTTGGGTCTCGCCCTCTATCACGGCGCCGATGGCCACCGCCCCGTCCACGTTCTCGTCGTCAAGCAACCTGTTGAGCCCGAAGGGCACGTCGAAGACGCCAGGGACCTTGATGACCTTGACGACCTCACAGCCCAGGAACTCCGCGTGGGCCTTTGCCCTCTCCATCATCATCATGGTGATGTCGAAATTGTACTCCGATACCACCATTCCCAATCTGTATCCTTTTTCCTTCATATCTCTCACCGCTCCCTATCAATGGTAAACACCGCTCACGCCCTCTGCGGGGCCCGCATCCGAAAAGCCCTGCCTCTGGCCCGTGCCCGCCTGCCTTCTCAGTTTTTTCTGATCGAATAACAGGTAATATGCGTTCCTCGCATGCTCCCGTGTCCTGTTGGCCGCCAGCTCAACGAGCTCACGATCGTCACGGGCCTCTCCCATATGGACGAATACCTCGATTATGTGGGTGTTGGTCATGAGCTGCGCGGCTATGAGGCCCTGGCTCGCCTCGTGCGCGCAGGTCCTGTCGATCTCCTCCCTGCCCGGCATGCCCAGCGCCATCACGATGGCGCACCCCTCCTCCTCGATCAGCTTCTTGCATGCCACCGGGAGGTCCTTGACCCCCGGGACCGTCCTCCTCTCTATCCTGAATCCCCCTCCCATGGACCTCAGCTCGGCCTCGGCCTCCGCCCCCATGTCCACCCTGGCGAATGTAGTGTCCACGACCCCTATCCTCAGCATCTCTTCCCCCTCTCCTCCAGGATCTTGGTGATTATCTTCCTGGTCCCGTCTATGTCGCCCGTCCTCTTCTCGAGCCTCACCACCTTCGCCCCTATGCTCCTGGCCTCCAGATCGGACTCCAGCTCCTCCACCGAGGGTCTCTGATCGTAGCCCAGCACGATGATATCTGGCGCGATCTCCTTTATTATCCTGAAGTGATCGTCAGGATAGCCAAGGAGGGCCCTGTCCACCATGGAGAGGGCCTCGATGAGCTCCCTTCTGAGCCTCTCCGCGTTGACCGGGGTATGCTTGAGATCTATTGCCGTGGAATCCCTGGCCACGATTACGACCAGCTCATCGCCCAGCGCCCTGGCCTGCTCCAGAAAGTCTAAATGACCCGGGTGAAGGAGGTCGAAAACGCCTGTGGCAACGACCCTCTTTCCCTTGATGGTCTCCCTCTTCTCCTTTTCCTTCACGGCCCAGGTCTCCTTCCACTCCCCGTCCCATTCGGCCCATGCGTCTATTATCTGCCTCCCCTCAAGGAAGGGGATGTTGTTCTCCCGGGCGTACTCCCTGACCGTTCCTTTCTTCATGGAGGCGCCGTCATCGCCCATGATCTCGCAGCCGACCGTGACGCCGGAGAGGCCCGCCATCGTGGAGAGCGCGCATGAGAGCTCGGTGTGGCCGAACCTGCTCTCCAGTATATGGTCTGACGCGATGCAAACGGCTATATGACCCGGTGTTCTGAAGGCCTCTCCGAACAGGTCGAGGGATTCATGCGGCGTCATCTCCTTGATCCGCTCCGTCAGCAGGCCGAACTCCCTGACGGTAAGGGCCCTGTCATTGTCCGTGATGCCCGTGAAGGTGTTCCTGTGGTTGATCGTTACCGAGAACGATGATCTCGAATCGTAGGGGATATCGTCGGGTATGAGGTGTTTGAATATCGGATGTGCATTACCTATCTCGACGAAGAGGTCCTGCATGAAGGGCATTGAGAGCTGGTCCCTGATATCGGGCCTCACCATGAGGAAGATCAAACCCCCCCCGTCCCTTCTCATGGTCCTGATATGTTCCGGCCTGCACACCTCTGCCGGAAGGAATAGATCGCACTCCTCCTCCCTGCCGTCGGCGTCGTAGACTATGACGAACTTCCCCTCCCTGAGGGCCTCCAAGGCTTCATGGACAGTTGAATCTGACATCACCGCATGATCGGCGTTGTTAAGATAAATATTTTGTACGTACCAATAAATTGGTAATTTAGGGGCTAATCATCCAGGGGGAACATCAGCTCTTTTGCCCTCTTGCTCCCATCGGGGGGAGGGGCTCCGGCCCGGGCCATATCGCTCATGTCGAATACCCGGCCCTCCATGTCAAGGCCTCTGTTCATGTACTTTTTTGCCTCCTCCATCCTCCCAAGCTGCTGCAGGCACCTTCCCAGGGAGTAGAT
>CBDVER010000134.1:0-5138 GCA_965373055.1 uncultured Thermoplasmata archaeon | reverse complement strand
TCACAACTTTGACATATCAAATATTGTATGAGCCTGTCGAAGTTGGGAGAAGCCTCACTTTGATACTCACCTGTATCCATACTTCAAAGTTAGGCTGTATCACAACTTTGACATATCAAATATTGTATGAGCCTGTCGAAGTTGGGAGAAGCCTAACCTTGACACTCACCGATATTCATATGTCAAGGTTAGGCTGTATTTTCCGCTAATTGGAATGATCCAAATGATCGAATGAATTGGGATTAAATGGTGGGCCCGTAAAAGCTCACGTTATGATCTCATCCAGCCGATCCAGCTTGGCTCCCAGTTTTATCTCCTGTGCGATCCTCTTGCCTGTGGAGAGCCCCGGTTCTATGAAATCAGAATACGGGGACCCGCTTATGAACGGATTGGTTCCCGCAACGATCCTTGCGGAGATCTCGAACACCTTGAACTCCAGCTGATCTGTCACAACGGACTCCAGGCAGAACGGGCCGATCATCCCTCCGAAAAGCTCGTAGGATTTCCTCACGACGTTCTCGGCCATCGAGAACGCCTTTCCAAGTAGGCTCTCCCGAATCACAAGCGGAAGGTTGCCCGTGACAACAAAGGTAGGATAGATGCCGTGTTCCTTCAGCTCCTCCTGTGATCCCAACTTGTACATCTCATCGATATTGGTCTCATCCCTTCGATCCATCGACATCAGCTGGATATTTCCCTTTCCCCCGTCGATCCGGTAGCCGTCTGCAGATAGTGGGGAGTGGAAGAAATGCAGGTAATACCGAGTCCCGAGGATATACTCCTGGATGTTGAAGGTCTGGTCGTAATCCACCCCCAATTTGAACTGGTTGTAATCCTTGGCTATGAAGAAGCCCCTTCCCCCCTTGGCCCCCTGATATTTCACCATTACAGGTCTATCAATCTTCTTGGGGTCCTTGATCTCCTTCGGCATCTGGATACCCGCGCCTTCCAGCCATACCCTCTCCATGTTCCTGTCGGACTCCCACTCCAGTACATTCCTGTTGCCGAAGGTGGGCAGGGGAAGGTCCCTGAACTTCTCAGCACCCAGGTACTCAACAAAGGAGCCGTGAGGTATGATTATCGCGTTCTCCCCCAGGATCTCATCTACATGGTCCTCGATCTGCGGATAGCTATCCAGAAGAAGGAACTTATCCGGCTTGGCAAGGGGAAAAGCATCGAAGATCTTTGGAGGCCTTCCGATGGAGATGCCCATGGTCTTGAATCCCTCGACCCTGGCCCCATGGAATATCTGAAGGCTTGAATGTGAACATACCGTGACGATGGTCAGATCCTCTTTATCGTATCCTTCCAGCGCCTTGTTTACGTCGAATGGTGCCATTCTCCCGATAAGACAAAAGAGCGTTATTATCTTTTCGCCTTTACTCGAAAACGGCTCCGCAATGGGGGCATATCGGCGCGGAGATCGGTATCACTGCACCGCATTCGAAGCACTCTGCCATCTCCTCCTCTGATATCTCGGCATCCTGCTTCTCCGGTTCCTCCACATCCTGCTGGACCTTGGGGGCCTGGGCGACCTTGAGCTCCTCAAGCTCCTCCTCAACCTCCATCTCGAATTCCTCCTCCGACTCCTCACCGTCCTCCTCGACCTCCGGTCCCTCCTTCTCCCCCTCTCCCTCATCCTGGAGTTTCAACAGGTCCACCTTGACAGGCTTCCCACATTCGGGGCATTCGGTTGCGTCCGGTGGGATCACGGAGCCGCACTCGCACTCGATCTCATCGGAGAACTCGATGCCGCAGTGGGGACAGAACTCCGCCTCGATCTCCACGAGTCCGCTGCAGTTGGAACACTTCGCCATCTGCTCCTGTTTGGTCCTCTGATAGTAGAGATAACCAACGATCCCGGCACCTGCCAGTATCAACACGAGTATGACTATAACCACCACAAGCGCCACGGGGAACTCCTCCTCCTCCTCCGAGATCCTCAGGTAGAGGGAGACATCATTATTGCTCATGTCCTCCTCATAGAACCAGCCGTATGCATTCACGAGCCCGGACTCGTAGGTGTTCATGGTGTCAAGAGGGGTGTACGTGAATGTGACCTCCTGAACCCCATAGGGGGTCAAGGATATCGTTCGTATATCGTCCGCGAAGCTGATATCAAGGCCGTCAAAGGTGTAGTTGGCGGAATTGGTGATGATAAAGGTGACCTGGTGGTCCTTGCCCTTTATCATCCTGAGCTCGCCGCTTTCAATGTCATATCCGTCCGATGTCGTATCAAGTCGGATCGAGATGTCAGGTGCCTCGAGCACTTCCAGTGTGACCTCCATGATATTGTTACCCTCGTCGAACTCCCTTATATCGTTATCTGGGTCCACGATTATCTGCAAGGTGTTCATGCCTATCGACCGGAGGTTCCAGTAACCCCTGATCACCGAGATGCCATTGTCCTCGATGAAACCTATGGATATGTTCATCTCGATCCAGGAGTCCGTGGAATTGGAGGCCAATAGCGTCACGGTGGCATTGCTTGCGGCCTTTCCACCATCGTTTGTGATATTGAACTCGATGGAGATGTTCATGCCCATGAACGCCACACCGCCATCCTCGACCATCACTGCCCGGTACGATGACATCAGGGAGATCGTATCCTCCTGTGCCACGAGCTCGGGTACATCCTCGATATCGAACACCTCCAGATTCGTGCTGAGCCTGTTGTTGTCATCCCTCTGCTCTACGCCATCTGTTGTGACAACATTGACGAAGAGGTCTCTCACCCCCTTCGGGTACGATACCGTCCAGGGCATCTCGATATATATCGTTGAGCCCCCCTGCAGGTGATCGGCCGGATATCTGTTCTCCAGCCCTATCCTTCCCGTACTTTCCGGGAACCGGATATAATCACCATCATAGAACGAGATCGCAAATCCCTGGGAGGACATATCGCCCAGGTTCATTATCGTCACATTCAAGATCACGGTGTTCCCAACACCGGAGGATGTTACGAGAAAACCGCCCTGATATATCTGAAGTGAGGAGACGTAAATATCAGGGAGGGTCTTCACATATACCTCGGTGAAGAGGATATTGTTCTCCTCGTCCCCCTCATCTATCATACCGGTGGGATCGATCGTCACGTATATTTGATGGTACCCTCCGGTACCTGCGACCCAGTCAATGCTGACATCGGCCCATGCACCTCCCGCTATCTCGTCTATGACAATGGATGGCTCCGTATCCTTCCAGTTTATGATCCTGCCACCATCCGCCGGATCGCCATCATAGAACCTCACCTTGACGTTCCTTGCCAATGTCTCCCCATAGTTCCAGATAGTTGCCTGCAATAGAACGGTGGACTGCAGCGGTATCGGAGAAGATGGGGTTATCAACAGGTCCTCCTGGGACAATCCCACATCCGGTTTCGTCAGAACCAGTATCTCCCTGTACTTGAGGTTGTTCGTCTCATCCTTCTCCACTATATGGTTGTCGGGGTCGACGATCGCATAGAGCGTATGGTCTCCCGGCCCAACAGCGTCCCAGAATATGGTGGCATTGTAGGTCTGCCCGGGCAACAGGTCGATCATCAAGGTCCTTATGATATTTGCATCGGAGTCCATTGCGATCCGGACCTCCACGTTCTGGGCGGTCGTGTTCCCGATATTGCTCACCACCACCCATATTGTGATATTGCCTCCATCCGTGATCTGGTTTGGCCAGTAGCCGATCTCTGTTTCCATTGCGAGGTCTGGTTCCAGGTCCACCATCACCTCCTGGATGAACTTGTTGTTATCCTCGTACTGTTCGTTCACGTTATCCTGGCTATCGATGATCACGATAAGGTCATGAGACCCCAATGATAGGTCCGCATCCCATCCTATGGCGATATGAATGACCTCCTCTGGCTCCAGTCCATCCACAAGCACATCTATACTCGATCTGTTCTCCTGGGACACATTATCATGATACAGGGTTATCTGGAACTGACCTGCGGGCAGTTCACCGTAGTTCATCACGTCAAACTCTATCCTGCTCCTTCCGTTGACCGTCACCGGGGTATAGGGCAGAACCTCGGCACTTCCCGGAACTACCATCAGATCGGGCAGTGTCCTTATGAGAATGTCCTGGGTGTCCATGGAATTCACCGGTACGTAGTCGTATATTGATACGACCTGGGCGATTATCGTGACATCTCCTACCACGGTTGGGGTCCACTCCACATATGCCTCGGCCCATCCACCCTGTCCACCGATATAATCAAAGGTCACATAAGAGGCAACGATCCCAACGTCATCATCCGTGTGCCAGGTGATATTGACATGGAACGGATTCATGTCGGGGTCATCCTCGCCAATATTCTCGATGAAGAGGTAGATATCCGAGGGTGAGAGGTAGACCCACTCCGTTGAGTTGACCTGAATATCCATCGTGAAATCGGGCCCCATTCCGATGAAGTTCATCATCGAAAGAAGGTTGTTCTCCTCATCTACCTCGCTGACCTGATCCAGCGTATCAACGGTGAGGTCGAACAGTGCCTCGCCCTCCAACGCGATCCAGTTGAATGTAAGCTCAACATATTCCCCGGCGGCCAACCCATCAACGGCGGCCTCGCCGATAAGCTCCCCGTTCACCTGGAAATCCACGATGAACCCACCTGCGTCGAAGATGCCCTCGTTGGTAATATTGGCAAGGAGCTTTACCTGATTTCCCGTGATCAGCGAACCCTCCGATCTGATGAGGCTGGCCACGATGTCCGGACCGCCCATGATGGATATCACCATCGACGAGCTGCTCCCCCCCAGGATTGCAGAACTGGAGGAGGAGGCGTACCCCATGTAGGAGCCGGCGATCATGTAATTCCCGAGGAAGGTCTTTCCCGATGAGGTTATGAGCGTCTGTGCAAGAGGGATCGAGACCATCGCATTTCCATCGGTTGTAAATGAGTCCGAATAGGGGATCGACGGGTTTATCCGGGTCACATCAACGGCAGCGCCGGGAAGGGGATTCGATACGGAATCCGTAACCAGACAGTCAACGTACCAGGAAACCTCCACGACCGCTGGGCCCATGGCCTTCAGCCAGTGGCTCCTTCCAGCAGGTAGGGTTCCGTTGAAGGTCACATTGAGGAATTGAGAATCATCGTAGAGGTCGAGCGTCCTGTTGACCCGGGCATCCGAGGATGT
>CBDVER010000133.1:0-5155 GCA_965373055.1 uncultured Thermoplasmata archaeon | reverse complement strand
ATCTGATGGAAATACAAAGTTCGAGATCACATTTTTCCTAATTTCCCAATTTTATCCCTTAATGATCGAATAGACAGGAAGATCCAAGTGCAGAATACTCCAAATTTATCTACCACCAAACAGTTCAGGGTTTGATGGCACAGCTGTTGATCAAGAACATCCACATGTTGGATGGAAGGAGAAAGGACATCCTTATCGAGGAGGGTAGGTTCTCACGGATCGAAGGCCCTGGCACCATCCGGACCGAGTCGGATAGGGTGATAGACGGGAGAGAGCAGATTGCAATACCCGGCCTTTGTAATACTCACACTCACTCGGCGATGACGCTCCTTAGAGGTATAGGGGACGATCTGGACCTGAAAAGATGGCTCAAAGAGAGGATCTGGCCTCTTGAGGCCAGGATGAAGATAGAACATATCAAAGCTGGAATGGAGCTCGCCTGCCTGGAGATGATCAAGACCGGAACCACACTCTTCAACGACATGTATTTCATGGAATCCGATTGTGTAGCCTTCGTCGATAAGATGGGGATAAGGGCCGTTCTGGGAGAGGGGTTCATAGACGCTTTTAACGATAATTCGGCGAAGGAAAAAAGAGCCGAAACGGAGAGGACCATAAATGCCTGCAACTCCTGCAGCTCCGGGAGGGTCAGGCCCGCTGTGGCCCCCCATTCGGCCTACACCGTTTCAGAAGAAGGGTTAAAATGGTGCAGGGAGACCGCTGACAGATATGGATGCCCGATCCACATCCACATATCGGAGACCGGGAAGGAGGTGGATGATTGCATCAGGGACCACGGTTCCACTCCGACCCGTTATCTTGAGGAGATAGGGCTTCTCGGCCCTGACGTTATCGGAGCTCACTGCGTTCACCTCACGGATGAGGAGATATCCATAATGAAGAGAAACGGAGTGAAGATATCCCACAATCCAATATCGAACATGAAACTCTCTGTAGGAGGTGTTCTTCCAATGAAACCGTTGATGGATAAGGGCGTAACTATAACCCTGGGAACAGATGGGGCCGCCTCCAACAACTCGCTGGACATGTTCCAGACCATGAAGATCACCGCCCTTCTCTCCAAGCATAGATATGGGGTCAGATCGATCGGTGCGAAAAGAGTGCTGGAGATGGCAACAAGGGCCGGTTATCTATCACTCGGCCTGGACGGGGGGAAGATAGAGGTGGGGAGATTGGCCGACCTTGTTCTACTGGACCGGAACCACCACTCCCTGGTCCCGGGCAATGATAACATCTCCAATATCGTCTATTCATGTTCATGTTCGACGGTCAGATATTCCATCATTGGCGGCGAGACCGTTATGGAGGACGGCGTGGTTCACCGCGAGAAAGAGATCATCCAGGATGCCAAAAAAGCAGCATCGGATCTCCTTTCGGGTGATGGGGGATCATAAGGAGTCGTGATGGACCTCATTTTCATCCCTGAACTGTGATAGGACCTGTTCTGCCCTTTCAAGGTAGGATCTGGCCCCTATCTCCCTGAAGATATCACGAGATTCTTCGAGGAACGCCAACGCAACGTCCTTCCTCTCGAATTTCAGATTGTGTTCACCCAGGTGGAATGCGGCTCTCCCTATATCATACCTGACCTTCATCTCCTTGAGGGCATCATAGGTCCTTTTCAACATCACACCCCCCTCTTGATCTTCCCCGTTTCTGGATCTGCATACTCCCATATACATATCGGCGAGGGCGGCACCGATCCTATCCCCTTTCCCGGATAGACGATCCATCACGGTATTATATGTGGATAGTGCAGATCCCTGCCCCTCCCTTACGCATATTATCGGGATCAAATTGATCAATGCCCATAGGTTCTCATAGCCATATTCACCTGCTCGATCCAGGGAGAGCTGGAGCATGTCATGAGCGTTTGCCAGATCCCCCTTTTGAATGAAGGCATTACCCAGACTCTGATATGCCCTTGACTCCTCCATTTTGTTCCCTGTTGAATTAAGATGTCTTATCGCCCGTTGATAATATTCAACGGATCGATCCAGGTCCCCCTTCTGATTGAACAGGTTTCCGATGTGAATGTATAATGTGCCCAATGTATTGAGATCATTCTGCTCCTTTGCGAATTTTAAGGAGAGGGTGTATCTCTCAAGGGCCTCGTGATAATCACCCAGTCTCCAATGTATATAGCCCAAGCCCATTGAAGCGTGGCTTTTCCCCTCCGGATCGCCGTGTTCGACCGAGAGGTCCAAAGCGGAGGTCAACAACCTCTCTGCCTCCATGAACTCCCCTTGTAGATAGTTGAGGCGGCCCTGGTTCAAAAGGGATCTCACCTCCACATCATATCTTCCAAGTCCAACGGATAGTGTCCTGGCCTCATCTGAAAACTCCATTGCCCTCTTCCAATCACCCATCTGTAGACAGATGTTGGATATCTCCAGGAAAACCTCCATGTTCTCCGCCCTGAGAGTATCGGATCTGGGCATCCTCTCCTTGCAGTCGATTATCATCTTCAATAATGATATTACCATCGACGGAGAGGAGTCCTTGTAGTGCGATACCGCTTTGGTCAGGTATGCCAGCGCGTTCGACCGGTCCTTGGCAAGGTAGTAGTTCAATGCGATATCGCTCCAGCGCTCGGGATCATTGGAATATAGGTTCTCCAACACCCGGGCAACACGATTATGGAGATATTTCCTCCTGGAGTGGTTCAATTCAGAATATATCACCTCTCTTATCAAGGGGTTCTCGAATTGATAGAGCTCCTCCTCGCTTCCCTCCATGATGAAATTTGCCTCTATCAGCTCCTCGATGGCTTCCAGGATCTCCTCATCTCCCTGTTCCAGGGCATCCCTTATCAGGTCGAACGTGAAGGTGAGTCCCGCTACCGATGAGACCCTGATCACCTTGATGGAGAGAGGTTTCAACCAATGGATCCTTCTCAGAACAACATCCTTTACATTCGTGGGCAGGGTGACCGCATCCAGATCGGCCATACTTAGGGCTTTTGGACCTTCTGTATCGATAACCCCCTTTTCCAACATCGAGTGGATCAATTCCTCTATGAAAAATGGGTTTCCGACGGTCATCCGATATATTGTACTTACCAGATCACGTGGAACGGCCTCGACTTTGAGGGTCTTTTTCAGGAATTCCTCGCATTCCAGCTCGATGAAGCGGTTCAACCTGATCTTGGCGTATTTGGTATCCTGATCCAGCCTCTTCAATGAATCGGTAAGAGGGTGTGCCTTCCCCTCACCCCAGAACAGGTCCTCGGGTCGGTAGGTGCATATGATCAATATCGGATCTTCCTTAATCCTCCCACATAGATATTCCAGAAGTTGAAGGGTATTCGAGTCTGCCCAATGGAGGTCGTCTATCAACAGGCACAGAGGCGCCTCGGAGGCTAGATCGAAGATGAACTCGGAGAGCCTATCCATTTGTAGGGGGGGCTCCTCCATCTCCTCTGTCTGCACCTCCTCAGCCTCGATCTCGGCTGGTATGAGCGACATCGGAACGAGGTCACTGTCGTAACCGTAATCCATACCCGATCCGTCGTCATAACCCCTTTCAGTAAAAGGTGAATCTATCTTGCTACCCTCGTAGAAGCTCTCCTTCGACTTTCTATATTGATTGAACATCTCCTTGAAGGGAAGGCATGTATCCGTATCCTTGAAATAGAGGCATTTGCCTGAAAGAATTGTGAAATTTTCCATGGATCCAAGGGTCTTTATCTCCTCCAGGAACCTTGTTTTTCCCACTCCCGCCTCACCTGAAACAACGACCAGTCTCCCCCTTCCACGGGATACGTCCATGAGGATATCGTTGATCTGGGAGATCTCCTTTCTCCTGCCAACAAGATCGATCCCTGCCCTCTTACCGGTTTCCAACATCCCTACGCCCCTGAATTCTTTCAGTCCATTCTCTTTCACATTTTAAACATCAAGTCGATATTAAACCTTTTGCCCGCCCTTTACTCCAATAGATGAATATCATCAATTGTTATTGGGACAATACCATGCGGATCGAACCGGCCACTGCCAGATCCTGTTCATCTGAAAAACTGGTTTGGTTTCAAAGATAATAAGTTCAGTAGGTTAACATATGTGGTTTTTTTTTAACTGGCCAATGCTTGTTTCACTTAAAGGACCTATGGCACGCTAACCTATGAAAATATTATACATTTACCCATCTCCCAGCTAGCCTTATAATCATCCTCTATACTGGCCAGATTATCGCCTGCGGGAAGCATGTCATGGGATAGTAGGTGCTTTTTCTCCCGGGTGTAGAAGCTGCCTGATAGGGTGACCCACCCCTCACAACACATATTGCCCTTTATATCAGCGTTAGCCCACCTGATCGATCCTGGAGGATCATATATGTCGAACGATCAATATAAGGAGCCGGAACTTTCGAGCAACGCCATGCTTGTACTGACTAGGAGATATCTCAAGAAGGATGATGATGGAAAGGTGGTGGAGACCCCCAGTGAGATGTTCCTGAGAGTTGCAGACAACATCGCCCAGGCAGACAGGAACTATGATAGCAAGAAGGACCTTGGACCGGTCATCAAAGAGTTCTATGACATCATGGCGTCACTGAAATTCCTGCCCAACTCCCCTACTCTCATGAATGCAGGTAGTGATCTACAGCAGCTTTCGGCATGTTTTGTCCTACCCATAGAGGATTCACTTGAGAAGATCTTCGAAACCGTGAAGAACACCGCACTGATCCATAAATCCGGTGGAGGCACCGGATTCTCATTTTCAAGGATCCGGCCGAAGAACGATCTCGTCAAATCGACAAAAGGCGTATCATCTGGCCCTATCTCGTTCATGCAGGTATTCGACTCGGCAACGGATGTGATCAAACAGGGAGGTACCAGAAGGGGTGCGAACATGGCCATACTCCGTGTTGATCATCCCGATATCAGGGATTTCATCCTCGCCAAGGATGACAACACGAAGCTGAATAATTTCAATATATCCGTTGCCATAACGGACAGGTTCATGAGGGCCCTGACAAAGGACCAGGATTACGATCTGATCAACCCCAGGTCAAAGAAGGGACAGGGGGTCGAATCCGCCAGGAAGATATTCGATCTGATCCTTAAGCAGGCTCATAAGAACGGGGAACCGGGCATGATATTCATAGATAGGTTGAACAGGGACAACCCCAC
>CBDVER010000132.1:0-5170 GCA_965373055.1 uncultured Thermoplasmata archaeon | reverse complement strand
CCTGCAGATAATAGGATGAGCATCAATGAAAACAGCGCTGGAAAAGACCTCATGGTTCCCCCACTCTCCAGGTTCCAATAATTGTCCCTTTTTATTTAACGGTTTCATACCGTTTCCCAACTTTGACAGATCGAATATGATCCCAGCCTGTCAATGTTGGGAGAGGCCTCACTTTGACACTCACCTATGCTCATTTATGTCAAAGTTAGGCTGTATCCACGTGGAGGCCATCCAGGGACAGAAGGTCGATGTGTGGGCCCGAGGTGTTCACATTCTTCTGGAAAGTACGGACCCAAGCCTTTCGAGAACGTCATCCCTCTCCATCGTGGAGAGGAAGAAACCAAGCCTCGGCCCTTTATCCTTGCCCAGTAGTATCCTGTAGAACGCCGTGAATGTATCCCTGGGATCGATCTCCCTTGACCTTGACCCGTCGTATATCACGTTGTGAATGGTCTCCGCGTCCCAATCACAGGCCGCGAACTCCTCCTTCATGGCGGAGATGGCCTCAATATGTCCCTTCTCCAGTCCATTCACCACCTCATCCGGAGTCTCATCGAAGAGGTGGAACTTCACGTTCTCCGGCGCGAACCTCTCCAGCCAGAACAGTATCCTCCTCCTCCTCTCCCGTATCGTCCCCATGGATATCTCGTCGATATCCTCAAGGCCCTCGGCGAGCTTGATCTTCCCAACAAGGGATGCCATGTCGTTTGTAAGCTGAACTAGGGTCACCATGTGTCTGTAAGGAACGTGAATAGGGGGCCTGCTTCTCTCCTTATGCCTGGGGTCCACCATGGAAAGCTCGAAGATCCTGTCCTGGTCCCCTTCGCCGCCCCTGTACCCCTCTTCCAGCTTGTCGTAGCTGTCCACCAGGGAAAGTATGCCCATTCCCGGGTCCATGTCCAGGTGTCTGTTGGGCTGGTTCCTGGCTATCATGTACCTGAGCACCTCGGGGGGCGTCATGTTCAACATGTCGGTGCCGCTGATCACCACCCCGGAGGACGACGACATCGCTCCCTTGCCCTTCAGCTGGATCCACTCATAGACAACAGGGATAGGGGGCTCTTTTCCGAAGATCTCCCTGATTATCGCAGAAGATGTGTCGTAGGACCCGCCCGATGCGGCGTGGTCCTTGCCGAAAGGCTCACATGTGACCCCCAGCCAGTTCCATCTGGCAGGCCAGTCCAGCCTCCAGGGCAGTTTCCCATCATCCGTCCTGGTATCCGCCCTGCCCTCATGTCCGCATTCACATGTATAGGGGACGTAAGGGTCCTCCCAGCCGTTCGGGGTCGATGTCCCGATCCTTCCACACCCGGAACATTTTGGATTGTACGGCATCCAGCTCTTCTTGAGCTGTCTGCCGGAGATCTTCTCCAGTATCTCCCTCACCTCGGGTATGTCATCCATCACCATCCTGATGGAGTCGTAGTACCTCCCGTCCCTGTACGATTCGCTTCCCCTGACCACATCGGGCTCTATGCCCATCATGGCAAGGGATCCAAGGAACGGTTTGAGAAAATATTCAGAGTACGTGCCCTCTCCGTCGGGAGAGGGGATCTCGGATAGGGGTGTGCCTATGTGCTCTTCGTAGGTATCGGGTAGAAACGGATACACTTTCCTGAGCGGGTCGAAATCGTCTGCAATATAATACAGGGTAACATCCACACCCGCATCGGAGGCGGCCCTGAAGACCAGGTCCCCGGTGAGGATCTCCCTCATGTTTCCCACGTGGATATGCCCCGAAGGGGTTATGCCCGTGGCGATCCTGTGCTTGCCACCGGTTTCCAATAGTTTCGAGGCTATTACATCCGCCCAGTGCATGAAGGACCCGACCCAGTAGAACCTATTTAAACAGCGTGGGTTCTCAACAGCGCGCGGACCGGAACGGACTCGATCTCGTTGAACCTCTGCTTGTTGACGATAGAGAGACAGAGCGCCGGCGTCCCCTGGTTCGCCTTTATGAACTCGATTGCCTTCCTCATGGAGGCTCCGGACGACAGTACATCGTCGACTATCACGATGTTCTTGTCGCTCACCCCGGCGAAATTGGACTGGATGGAGCCGAGCCCCTCACCGCCCCCTTCCCTTCTGGGCCTGTATATCACCAGCTCAAGGTCCATCTCGTTGGCTATCGTCGTGGCGAGGGGAATGCCGTTTATGGCGATCCCCATTATCGCGTCGATCTCCACATCCGATCTGGCCGATTCCTCATATATTATGTCCGCAAATATTCTGGCAAGGTGCGTCATCCTCTGTGAATAGACGCCTATGGACCTCCATCCGATATACACGTCGGCAGGAGGTTTGTCTGAATCCTTTCCCCTTGAAAGCAGCCAGCCCACGGTCTCCTCGGAGACGTGAAGCTCCTTGGCGATCTCCTCCCTGGCCAGGCCTTTCTCCCTGAGATCCAATACCTGCTCTATCAGCTTCTCCGTTGTACTCATGTTATCACCTCTATGATCTTCAAATACGGATTTTTTCCTTTCCTTACCTATTATTCTATGAACTCCAGATATTTTGGTGATCATAGTTGCGAACATGATACTTTTAGCTTATGATCGCTGTTCGCAATCTATATGGCCAAAACGCATAATTGTATCATGAGTTACGTTTTGGACGATATATCAACTTTGCCCCCTACGGGAGGTGGATTCGCCGAGCCAATTCTCCACTTCATCGTCCGTCTCGACCACAGAACGGTCTATCACGGGCAGCTCATAAGGGTGCATGCTCGATATCTCCGCCCTGAGGCGATCCTCCATCGCTGGAGTGGTCTTGAATTCGAGCATGATCTCGTCCTCATTCCGGATCTCACCTTTCCATCTGTACATTGACCTTATAGGGTATGACGAGCAGCAGGCGCAGAGGCAGGAGCCTACCAGGGCTCCGCTGAGGCGATCTGCGCTCTCCCTGTCCGGAACGGCCGTCCTGAGGATGATCATCCGGACCTCTCCTCATAAATGCCTCACTCGAGCTCTTCCTTGTACTGCTCCAGCGTCTTCTTGAGCTTGATAACGCCCATGATCTCGGAGATCTCCTGCGGGCTGATACGAAGTCTTCTATCCTTGATCCCCACCCTGATGAGCAGTTTCCACACCTTGAAATCCTTCAGTTTCTCCACGGGGATGTCGATATTGTAGACCTTGCCCACCTTCTCGCCCATGCTGTCAACTACCTGCAGCTTCCGGATCTCCTTGAAGGGATACATCTCCCTCTTGGTCTTCTCCGGGGGGTCCATATCCTCGAACTTGTCCTTCAGGATAATGGTGCCCTTGTCATGGTCCATCCTGTCGATCTGCGAGACCGTGAAGACCTTGTCCTTCTTCAGGGCTCCCGGTGAATACTCGAATGCGGTCCCCTTCCACGTGTCCAGGTTCAGGTAGACGTCCTTGAGCTTTCCCACCTTGTTTCCGACCGAGTCGACCACCCTGTATTTCTCCAACATCTTTTCAAGCATAGGATCCCTCCTTACTTTCCTCCCTTCTTGGCGGCCTTTCTGATAGCTTTCATGTCGTTCTCCATCGCGCCGATGGAGGAGTCCGCCTCAAGCATGTACTCGTTCATGGCGGCGATCCCACCGGTGAGGCTTGCATATCTCTCCTCGTAGGATTCTATGTCAAGTCCCGTTACGATACCGTACTCCTGCACGTAGGAGTTGAAGTTCTGGTCCAGGAATTTCTCGACCCTGCCATCAAGCAGGCGCCTCTTGTAGACGGGCTTCTCCTCCTCCTGTCCCTCTTCACTCTTGCGGAATTTGGATCTGAGCCATTCCAGGAAACCCCTGTTCTCACTCTCCTCGTTGATCATCTCTTCCATTTCCACACCTCCTCAGCTCCCCTCCATGAGGGAGATCTCTTTCTCGAGGGCGCCGAGCCTGTTGTCAAGCCCTTTTCTCCTGTTCTCAAGGCCGGAAAGGTCCGAATCGACCTTCCCCAGTCTTTTTACCATTCCCTTCTTGAACTCCTTCACCTTGTCCCTTGAGGTGAGGTCCCACTCGCTGATGATCCTTCTGAAGTTCTCGTCGAAATAGAGCTCCACGTGAGAGGGTCCCTTACTGGACTTTCTCTTCAGTGAGAAGAACCACCACAGGGTGAGAAAGAACGCGAGTATCAGCGCCAGCGCGATAATGGTATACCAGAAAATTTCCCAATTCCATCCCATCATATCACCTCACTTCAACCCCAATTTATATTTGATCCGCTCTATGCGGTGTTCATCTTCGGAGATCCGAACCTCGAACCCCTTCTTCCATCCCTCGAGCTCCTCCATCCTCCCCTCGATTCCCTGGAAGTCCTTATCCAGATCCATCAGGTCCGATCTGTCGGCGAGCTTGTACTCGTCCATCAGGTCCGGAAGCCTCTCGCTCAGGAACTGGTCGATCTTCTTGTTCATCGAGAAGGGGTGGGATACAGATATAGCCTGAATGCTGTGCTTGACGCCCATCTAGTTGCCTCCTTCTTCATTTTCATTCTTCTTGAACCTTGCCTTGAACTTCATCCATCTGGCCTTCAGGCCTTCCGTGAGCTTCTTGTAAGGGGTCAGCGTGACGGTCTCCCCCTCTTTTACCTTCAGGCTGTTCACGTCACCGGACCTGAGGATCACAACACCCTCGGGGGCAAGCCTGTCTGCAACGAGCTTGGCCACGACATCCTTCTCACCGAAGGTGATGACGACCATCTTGATGTCGTCGCCCATATCCTCCAGATAGGATGAGTTGATCCTGGCAATTCCCGTCTCCACGGAATGGATGGAGCTAACCTTCACGCCGAGCTCGATGTTGAACTCGATGTCTACCTGTTCATTTTCAGCCAATTTTGACTCCCTCCCATATGTGAGCCTTGATAGCCTTTCATGGTAATATATACTTTTTCCGAGAATGATGGAAAAGATCACAACTTCCCCGATCCTTTAGGGTGTGGTCAACCTTCCAGCTTTCAAAATATTTATAATAAAACCCACCTTTAGAGGGCCGTATCCTGTCCTGGGTCAAAGAGGTGTTTATCATGTATGGTATTGTTCACAGGTATCGCAGTATAATGTTGGCTATTGTCCTGGCTTTGCTTCTATCCGTCCCCATGTTCATGACGGGATCGTCCGAAGGCACGGGGGAAAGCAGCGTCGGGGAGATGCCCACTAGGGCGGCGTTCGGGACCTTTGGTAACGGGCCGATCGT
>CBDVER010000131.1:0-5176 GCA_965373055.1 uncultured Thermoplasmata archaeon | reverse complement strand
TTAAAGTTAGGCTAGAGGGGCGGGGTCAGGCCGAGTATCTCATCCACGGTCAGATCCTCCTCCTCCACACCATCTCCGATAATGGCGCTGTTGCCCTTTGGATCCTCCAGGATGATCGTCAATGCAAATGTCCCCTCCACAGCGCGAGATATCCGGTCTAGGATATCTCTCGCACTCTCCAGACGCTCATCATCCCCCGTGGAGCCCAGGTCCCTCTCCACCTGCTTTATGATGGTTTCGATCCTGCGGATCAAACCCTCGATATTGGTCACATATCCCGAGGACGCGCTTCCTGGATCAATGGTCACCCCTATCTCGTCGATCCTGACAAATGATGTCCCGGACCTTATCACCCTGAGGCTTAAACCCTTCTGATCCGATAATCTGTACGTAAACCTTTTCGGGGATTTTTCCTCCAGGGCCATTACATCGCTGTGCCTGTAACCGCAGTCAGAACATATATCAGTGGTCAGCAACACCTCTCCAAAATACGGGATGACCTGGGTCTCCTGCTTCAACTGAAAATCCTTGCCCTCACACATCGGGCAGATGAAAGCCATACCTTCCATGGCCGAACGATCCTAGCTCCTTCTCCGCTCCAGCCTTCTGATCTTCTTCTTGTCTATGCTCATTCCCTTGGGGGCGATGACCAGAAGGTTCTGGCCGATACCCGCAATATCTCCGTTGATATCCTCAACCACCCTCTTGAGCTCGGTGATGGCCCTCTTGAGCTCCAGGTCATCATTTGCTATCGGGGTGAAATCCAGGATCAGTATGTTTCCCTCGTAAACAATGTTCGATAGCTCCGGTATCTGCCTGTACCCCTCGATGTCTGCAAATTTGATGGTGGGACCTCCGCCTTCTTTTCCACCGGAGGGCTCTCTGATCTTCAGAGCCCCCAGATCGATGTAGTTCCTCCCTATCTGTACATCATCCACCGGGTACTCCTCTTCCTTATCTGCCTTCCTTCTAAGCCAACCCATTTACGGTCCCTCCTTTAACGGGATTCCCCTGTTATATTGAAATCTTGATTTGGTTCTATAATTATATACTTTGTCCCCCCGTAGGTGAAATATCTCATTTTATCGGGTGTTTCTCCGGTATGGAGGGCAATCATCAAAATGACGCCAGAGGCCTCCGTTTGACCCGTTCATGACCGATTTGACATCCAAACGATCGATCGATATCACCGATCTCAGGGGTTTGCGGTAGATCCGTTCTCCTGGTCGATGGGATCCTCCATCTCCGGAGGTTCCTGCTCTGGAGCCTGTGTTGTGTCTTCCGGCGGGTCTACGGCCGTCCACCCTTCCTGCCCTGGTAGGTAGACCAGTTTATCCGACTGCTCCATGAGGGCTGTCGTGGCCTCGTCCCTGGTCACTTCCGCCTTTTTGGCCAGATCCTCCATGACCTGATCGAAATCCACAACCTCCTCCTCCTCCTCTACGAGGTCCTTGTAGGCGTCATCTGTCAGTGTGGACTGCTCATTCAGGAAGCTGTCCATCTCCTCCTTCGATCTCTGGATCTCCTCCAGCTTGATCTTTCTCTCCTCCTCCCTGTCCTTCTCGATCTGCCTTCTCACCACAAGGAAACCAATGAACCCGATCAGGCAGATAAGCAGAACGGCCCCAACAGCGATAATACCTATCAGGATGGGGGAGGTCTCTCCCTCGTGATTGGCCACCTTCAGGGTTATCATCTTCTCATCAGAATACATGTACCCGTCCCAGGCCCTTATGCTTATCTCCAGGTCGCCGTCGTTATATTTTCCCGTATCAATGGAATAGCTGAACGATTCACCCTCGGGTGTCACCTGCATCCATTCCCCCCCATCTACCCTGACCTCCAGCCAGAGTACTTCCGATGGGGTCACGTTCACAGTTCCGATAACGCTGATAATATCCGTCACCTTGCTTTGATCGATCGGGCCGGTTATCAGCAGGTTCCAACTTCTCTGTGACCGGTCCACGGTCAATGTGAAGTTCTGCTGTATCAGGTAATGGAAAGATGTGAGGTTGATGGTTACGTCGAACTGTCCCACCTGGTCGAAATTGGGCGTCCAGAACAGTTTTTGGGAGAATGAATTATATATCATTCCATCCGGGGCGGTGTAGAGCTCCAGGTCGTATTCGCCGTTTGGATCGTTCACCTCGATCGAATACTCCCACGAGTTCATATCCTTCAGATTTGTAAAAGGCCGGGATGTGAATGAGGGCGGGCTCAACTTGAGTGAGACGTTCACATAGAACTCATATCTGATGGAAGCTCCATCCAGATCCTCGACCATGATGCCGAACAGCTGTGGCTCATCGAACAGAATGCCCGGGGTCCACGTAATGGTTCCGTCATCGTGGTCTATCAGGGCTCCGGTCGGGAAGGAGCCGGGCACGAGTTTATACGTGAGTAGATCACCGGAATCCACATCATTGGCGATCACCTGGAATGTGAAGGTCTCCCCGAAAAATATGTCATTGTACAACGGGGGGATCGCGATCCACTCTGGTCTGTCGTTCTCGTTTATGACCTCAAGCTGATAATCGACCCTTCTTTCATCCATCCCATCGCTGAGGATTATCGTATAGGTGTTCATGCCGACATAATCGTTTGTGGCTATCCAGTGGATCGTTCCGCTGATATCTACGGTCATGTTCGCCGGACCCTCGATATCGTACGTTATGGGATCTCCCTCGATATCGTATCCGCAATTCCTGAACTCCCACGATTTTCCCTCAATGACCACGGTGTTCGGGAAGGCCCCTATCCTGATCCCGGGGGCATCGTTGACGGGCTGGATGTGGACCGTGATCTCATCTGTCTCGATCCTGGCGCCGATCCCATCGATCCCGGAGATGGTGAACTTCACCTCTCCCGTCCAGTTATCGTTGTCCCTCCCATCTAGCGAATTGACAACTATTGACCTGTTGTCGACGAGAAGGACCGATACGATCGACACGTTGCTATCCTTTCGGTTTATGAAGTATCTTAACTCCTCGTCCGGGGTAAAATCATCATCGAAAACGGCCCAGAGGTCCAGCATATCATAGAAAACCGTATCCTCATCCATGAAGAACACCTCCTGTGGATCTGATTCGATCACAGGGGGAAGGTCCAGGCCGATGTTGAAATCATAAACCTTCAGGCCGCCGGGGGTACTGGAGGTGAACTTGAAGGGGACGCGGAAGGTCCCATCCTCCGGGCTCTGCGTGCCGAGGAAGGAGTTCATGGGCCCCTGTATGTTCTCGATCGTGATGGGGTACTCGTACTCGATCTCGAAGGATGATAGATTGAACATCGTGGAGCCTCCCGTGGAGACCGATGTTGGGCAGGTGAGCTTCAGAGAGATCCTAACGTAATCATTGTATCCGTCCCTCCACCAGACGTCCTCCAGGGCGAGCTGCTGGTTGAACTCCTGGGACAGATCATCCGTTGTCACCGTGGTGGTTAATTTGTTTCCGCCGTAGGTCCACGCAGCCGTATCGCCAACGGAGATGGTGGGAGTGTTATCGGGTAGAGTGGTGATATCGTACCAATCCATTATCTGGACCAAACCCGAGTTGGAGTATTTTGGAGAGCCTATGAAGAGGTCATCGTATCCGTCGTTCATGATGTCAGGGCCCAGGTCCAATGAGGACCCGTAGATGTTGCCGGCGGCCTCTCCGCCGAATGGCTGGATCAGGACGATATTCCCCTGGCTGTTCCTTGAGAATATGCCCGCACCTCCAGCCGTTGTGAGGTATCCTCCCGCAGAGACGGCGAACTCATTGTAACCATCCCCGTCCATATCATCTCCCTTATCCACGGCGAGGCCGAAATTCTGTAGGTTGAGAAGGCTGGAGCCCATTATCTTGTCCTCGGCCGAATCGTATGACGGCCCCCCATCATACAGAAGGACCATTCCCCCTGATGTACCGGAGTCCACGTATGGACAGCCAACTGCAAGCGTCTCCCCTGCGGTGCTCAAAACGTTTCCGAGAAATTCCAATGAGGTGAATGTGTCCACCTTCTCCAGGAGCTTTGGATCCAGGGTCATGTCAGCCGTTGTGTCAGCCGTTGGTCCTCCGTGATAGATGTGGATCTTCTCTTTTCCGGCGATAGCGATGTCCCCATAGGTGTCGCCGTTGATATCGCCGGTGGACATGAACCTCCCGAAAGAGGTCTCACCGGATGGTGCGCTCAATGAGAAGTTGAGCGTGCTGGTGATCTTTGAACCGTTGAGATCAAGATCATAGAAATATACGGCACCCTCTCCCGAGTTGTTGGATGGGGCCCCGATGACCAATTCAATGTCACCATCCCCCGTCACGTCCCCGACCTCGATCCACATCCCGAAGTCCTGCAGCGGATATTCCCCCGTTATCGTCAGGGCCGGTAAGGGTTGCACAAGGTTGGATATTTGATAGAGATATACCGTCCCATTTGTGCTTGGGCCGTCCCGCCTTGCACCGACTGCAAAGTAATCCCTGCCGTCAGGTAGGGTGAACCGTTCGGATATGGACGTGCCGAAATAACCTCCGACTTTTGATGCTGTGATATAGTTATGATAATATAACCTCCCATCCGCCCCATGATAGAACTGCACGATCTTGCCCATACAGGAGGAGGATCCCGAGGTGTAGGTCGGCGATCCCACGAGGATCTCATCTCCCGGATAAAGGGGGTCCATGTCCCCCATTCCCTTCACAACATGTCCGAAATCCTCTCCGATGTCGATCCCCGGTGCTGACCAGCCCATGTACTCCTCCGACCTCTGAAAGCCCGTGACATTGAGTTTTGCGGATTTCACGGTTATGTTCTTGGGGAGTATGAACGTGAAGACGCCGTCTGGGGTTATGCTAAGGTCAAACTCCCTGGAGCCAACACCGTTTGAAAGCGAATCCTGATATCCCCAGCATCCGTTGTCAAAGCCCTCTATATCCAGTAGATTGTAGTATAGATACTCGGGAGATGCCTTGCCGATGTTGAATATCACCTCGGAGGGGTACCTGTTCGTTCCTGGCTCGTAGGGCATCGGCCCTATGGTGATACTCCCTTCAAGGACCTTGCCCCCCTCCGGAATGGGATAGTAGAAACTGTTGTTATGCATGGGAGCCCCCCGCTCCGCCCACATGCTATCCCCAACAGCGAGCTCTCCACGGGTCTGTTCGGCCCCCCTGGTCTCTTTTTCTGCATCCTGATCAAG
>CBDVER010000130.1:0-5203 GCA_965373055.1 uncultured Thermoplasmata archaeon | reverse complement strand
AACACACTCTACTATCCTATCCATCTGTCACACCTCTTCGATCGCTTTACCATATTTACGAGGAAGTGTTCGAGTGTATGCGTAATTGATACATAAATCCATCCCGGATTTATCGTGGTCTCAGGCTGTTATCCTGCTGTAATATCCCAACATATTCAACCTTTGTCGGGTAAAGGTTATTTATCCGGTGGGATGAATGACCCACTTGGAGCAGTTTGAACCCAGGGGGTATATTATGAGAAGAAAAATGGGCGGATATACAGCGGCTTCCATGATCTCAATGATCATTATGATCGGATTATCCTTCGTGGCGTTATCCTCATTTTCGATAGATGGGGTTCCAAACAGGGCGGATCCCGTACCCTCCGGCTACATTCAGCTTTCAGATCTGGTGAGCCAGGGAAAGATCACAACATCAGGCGGGGATTTCATAGTATCGGGGATGGTCGATATACCCTCCTCCACCCCACTTTATGTGGGGCCTGGTGAACGGGTTCTCTTCCATCAGGATTCGGGTTTAAAGCTGTACGGCCCCCCGATATTCGATGGTACGGAAGACGAGCCGATCGTTCTGGAACAGTTTACACCTGGCCAGTATTGGAAGGGTCTGGTGGTATCAGAAAGCGATCTGGGATTTTCCTCGATATTCAATAATGTCACAATGACCGGGGCTGAGAAAGGTATCTGGGGGATGGGGGCGGACCTGAAGATAATCGACTGCAAAATAGATGATATGAACAACTCCGGACTGGTTCTGGGTGGACCTCTGGGTGCATCCAATACCATTGATGTAATCAGAACCACGATCTCCAATGCCACGTACTATGGAATAACGACTCAGGACCTGGGGTCCCTGATGGTCGTTGATGTTGAGATCACCGGATCGGGAACGGGTTTAAGGTCGGTTCGGTCAGAGATAACCGCATCTGGGATAACTGTAAGTGACTCTATATCCATGGGGGTCTATGCATTCGAGTCGGCCCTGAACCTGGATTCCTTTTTGATATCCTCCACAGGAGCAAACTCCACCAATATTCAGGTTCTAACGACCGATTCCGACCTAACGGCAATCCATGGTTCGATATCCGGGTCGAGGGTAGGGCTGAAGGCCCTCGCCGGCTCCAATATATATCTCTCCGATGTGGTGGTATCGGACTGTTTCAAGGACGGTATCCAGGCCGATAATTCCACGATGGAGCTGTTCATGTGCTCCATCCGTGACAACGATGAGAGCGGGATCGACCTGAGGGAATCCGAATTTCATATAACCCAGACGTCGCTGATAGATAATGGTGAGGGCAGTGGTTCCTTCCTATTCTCCACTTTCTACCTCGCCGGGAGCAAGGGTGAGATAGAGGGATGTGATATCAAGGGCTCAGGCTATTCTCACCTTCACGGCGTCGGCTCGAGGGTCCAGATCGGGAATTCGACATATGACGAGGGCGGGGTCACGGGGCTGATGCTGGACGAGGTCACAACCGTAACGTTCGTTAATAACAACCCACCGGACGGTATTGAATATCTTGACATGTACTCCAGGATAAGATATATTGTCGTACAGATGTTGGAGGTGAGGAACTATACCACGGGGATAGGGATCCCCGGGGCTATAGTAGATATCAAGGATAGGACCGGGGCCTGGATCGGATCCTCCCAGGCAGACGGAGAGGGCCTTGCAGGACCCTCGGTGATACTGGCATATTCCAACACTTCCGACGGGTCGATCAGTTTCTTTCCGATCGATATCATGGTCCAATCAGAGGGATATGAGATGCTGACAATGAGGCTGTACTATCCAACCCAGTACCTCGAGATAGAGATGTATCCTCCCAATTCACCTCCTGATCTTGAACTGTACTCTCCGGTGAACGGGGAACAATTCGAGGAGGGCATCATGGAGATCGAAGGGTCGATCCAGGATGATCTGGGGTTATACTGGATCAAGGTCAGGATAGACAGTGGAGGATATCGGTTATTCGATCTGGGTGATGGATTCACGGGGGGAAATTTCCTGATAGAGGTCCCACTCATCAACGTATCCACAGGTACCCATGAGCTGCAGGTCCTTGGTTTCGACGGGGTACATGATTCCCCGCCCGTCACCAGAACGGTATATGTACTCAACCCCGCCATTGCGGATTCTGACGGGGACGGCCTTCTCGATTCCTTTGAGGATAAGAATGGAAATTCCATCTGGGACCCGGACCTTGGGGAGACAGATCTGAACGATCCTGACACGGACGGTGACGGATTGACCGATGGGATAGAGCTTGACACCTCGGATGGATGGTCCACGGACCCACTGGACGAGGACTCGGATGGGGATTTCATCCTGGATGGCCAGGAGGACCAGAACGGGAACGGCCAGGTCGATGAGGGGGAGACGGACCCGAATAATGCGGACACCGATGGCGATGGTGTTGTGGACAGCAAGGACAGGTATCCGCTTGACCCGGAGCGTTGGACCTCCTCGGAGGAGGAGAGCAGCGACCTGCTCATGGTCCTGATCATGGCGGTCCTGCTGTTCATCATGGTGGTGATACTCGTCTATCTTCTGATCGTGAAGGCCGATGTGATGGGGAAAGGCATCAGGAAGAGGGAAGATGTGGAAAGCTCCGATGATAGGGGGCGCCCTCGGATCGGAAGGGATGCCAGACGTGGACCTGAACGGGAGAACGGCAGGGTACGACGTGCTCCGCCAGGGAGAGAAGGGGGCCAGAGGAAATTTGAAAGGAACGAAAGAGGGTGGAGATAGGATCCTGATGAGGCCGGGGGTCGTCCGCTCCCACGTAATGAACGTGAAGGGCTGTAACGTGACCCTGTTGGGCACGGTCAAGGGCCTTTCCTCGGAACGTGATCTGGTACGAAGCACCGTGAAGATGGCCGAGCCGGACAGGATATGTATCCATATCGGCAGGGAGGAGATGAACGGCCTGGCTGCCGTTGTGGACGGGGAAGTGGAAAACACCTACCTTTCATCATACGAGAGGATCTACGCAAAGAAGCTCTCCGTTTTCGGAGAGGTACAGGTGCCTCCACCCTCGATCGTGGAAGCCCTTCGAATATCCCGGGATCTCGACATCGATTGCATTCCCCTGGATCTCGATGAGGAGAGCTATTCGTCCAGTTACACGGACCTGATCGGCCCCTTGACCATGATCAACCAATCGCTGAGGCTAAAGAGGATCAACAGGCGGAAGTTCAGATCTGGATCGGCAGAGGAGTTCGTCAAGGAGTGGGACCGGGTGGTGAACCGGGCCAGGGGGTTCAGGAAGCTGGAATTGCTCAGGGAGGAACATATGGCTTCGGAGATCGCATCAGGCTGCAAAGGATTCAAAAGGGTTCTATGTGTCCTTGAGCTGGAGAGGCTGGAGGGGGTAAAGAGGGAGCTTGGACGGATCGCCTGAGTGGGCCATAGGATGGAGAACGGGGCCGATCAGTGGTCAATATCCATATTTATTTGATATTTTCGACAAAGAGGTAAAGTATCTGAAAACAATTGCACGATTCGGATCTCGGAGCCGGAGGCTAGATAGATGTCGGATGATGGAGATGTCAGCTCTTTCTTCTTTCAAAGCCCATGGAAGAATATATTCCTGTGGCATTTAATGGATGTTAGGAAGGGAGCGAAGATAGTAAGTCCCACGATAGATATGGATATACTCAGGAAGATCCAATCGATCCTGATCGCCAACAAGGATCGGAGGCTGAACCTAAGATTTTTGCTCCGTTTCTCGGAGGAGGATTTCATCACCAAGGATATCGATCCTGAAACCCTTAAGATCCTTGCACTGCTGCAGAAGGAGCCCAACTCCAAGATCGAGATACGTTTTCTTCCCAACCTCAATATGACGGTGATGACCTTCGATCAGGAGAAGGGGATAATAGCCACCGGGGATCTCTCAAAATGTGATCTAAACGATAAGCTCACCTACGGGAACCTGGTCTCCGGTAGTGAGATAATAAAAGGTATCGAGGATGATCTGAAAAACCTCTGGAAGCTGGCAAAACCGATGAAGGCCGATGAGCTGATGGCGTACAAGGAGGAGATATCGGAGAGGATGGAACTTCGCCGATCCACCCTCCTTGTGGATCCCAAAACGGAGGAGGAGTTCTCAACGCTTGACATGATATCCATTGGGGATCCGGCGGAGCAGCAGGGGGCAGACAGGGATGAACCTCATCTCGATGAGATCAAGATGATAACAAAGGAACTTCTCGTAAGGGCCAGAGGGGCGTTGGCGGAGGATAAACATGAGGAGGCATTCTTCTTCCTGGATGAGGGCCTGGCCCTTTCCAAGGACGACCCGAAACTGCTTCAGGAAAAAGGGAAGCTGCTCTTCGATGTCAAGGGTGATTTCACTGCAGCCATGGCGTGTTTCGAGAAAGTGCTCGATAAGGACGAGGATAATCGGGATGCCTGGGCCTATCTGGGCATGTGTAATCACGAGCTTGGCGACCTCGAGGAGGCCCTTTATGATTACGACCAGGCCACCGATATAGATCCCAATCACTTTCCTATATGGATAAAGAAAGGTGCGATACTGGGAAAGACGAAAGGGAGGGAGGAGGATGCGATCAAGTGCCTGGAATTCGCACTGAGCCAGGATGGGTATAACGAGGAGGCGTGGTTCAACAAAGCGCAGATCCTGGACCAGAGGCTCCACAAGATGGAGGAGGCGATACTGTCATATCGATCACTTCTGAGGATAAATCCAAAGCACGTCAAGGGATCGTTCAGGCTTGGCCTCCTATCGTACAAGAGGCTCAATGATATCAAGAAGGCCAAGAAATATTTCACCCAGGTCATCGAGGCCGACCCCACACATCTACAGGGATGGCTGTTCAAGGGGGAGATAGCAGAGGAGGTCGACAAGGATTTCGACTCCGCCTTCGATTTCTACGAGCAGGCGCTGGAGCACAATCCGGAATCTCCCGAAGTGCTCCACAAGGAGATCGACATGCTGCTGAGGCACAAGAAGAAGTTCAGGCATGCCGTGGAATTGGCGGATCGGCTCACCGCGGTCGCACCCGATGACCCCCTGGCATTCTATGTATCGGGACTGGGCGCGGTCAAGATAGATAACGACCCTGAAAAGGCCATGACCTTTTTCAACAGCTCCATCAAGGCGGACCCAAGCAACAGGATGGTAATAATCTCAAAGGCCAACCTCCTGGCAGAGCATATGACCCCACCAAAGGA